>JAZOMK010000408.1:0-5591 GCA_045653985.1 Clostridia bacterium
CCGAATAACGGCTTTTTGCAAGGTCAAAAAAACTCATAAATATCTCCTTAAAAACAAATATATTTATATTATATTATAAAAGGATAACATAAGTCAAGTATACCATGCGTTTATCAAATTTTAAAAAATTATTAAAGTTTGCTTGACACATTTATGCAACAGAAGTATAATAAGCATTACCAAATGAAAAAGGATGTGTTTTTTTGGAAAGATATTTAGTTGGCTTCACGTTGTTGGGAGCTGTTGCGGCATTGTTGTTCGCTATTTTTACGGCAAAAAGAATAATGAAGTTTCCTGAAGGAACTGACAAAATGAAGAAAATATCCCTCGCCATACGTCAAGGTGCAAACGCATTTTTAAAGCGCCAGTATGTAGTTGTAGGGGTATTTTTTGCTTTTATGTTCATAGTGTTGTCGGTAATGGCAGTATTTGACCTTCTTACAGCTTTTGTTCCTTTTGCATTTATTACAGGTGGTTTTTTCTCGGCATTATCGGGCTTTATCGGCATGAAGATAGCAACTGCATCAAATGCAAGAACGGCTTATGCGGCATCTGAAAGTCTTAATAAAGGCTTGCGCGTTGCTTTCTCAGCAGGCTCAGTTATGGGCTTTACCGTTGTTGGTTTAGGTATGCTTGATATTTCAATATGGTTCTTCTTGTTGAAGTTTGTGTTTAATCTTAATGCCCCTGATATTACAAGCGCAATGCTTACCTTTGGTATGGGCGCATCATCAATGGCACTTTTTGCACGTGTTGGCGGTGGTATTTATACTAAAGCGGCTGACGTTGGTGCTGACCTTGTTGGTAAGGTTGAGGCAGGTATCCCTGAGGATGATCCCCGCAACCCCGCAGTTATTGCCGATAACGTAGGTGATAACGTAGGCGACGTTGCAGGTATGGGCGCTGACCTTTATGAATCATACGTGGGCTCTGTAATTTCAGCATCTGCTTTAGGTGTTGCGGCTTTCGGCGGTGATTTTAAAGCAATGGCTTTGCCGATGATTCTTGCAGCTATCGGCATTATATTCTCAATTTTAGGAACTTTCCTTGTTAAAACAAAGGAAGGCGCAAACCAGAAATCCCTTTTAAGCGCTTTAAGCAGAGGTACTAACTTCTCGGCAATTCTTATTGCAGTTGCATCGTTCCCCCTTGTATGGTTTATTTTAGGTAAAGATGATTGGATGCTTTATTTCGCAATTCTTGCAGGTCTTGTTGCAGGTGTGTTAATTGGTAAAGCAACTGAGTATTTTACATCAGACACCTTTAAGCCTACAAGAAAGCTTGCCGCATCATCAGAAACCGGTAGTGCAACTACAATTATTTCAGGTCTTTCATTAGGTATGCTTTCAACGGCATTACCGATTGTTATTGTTGCAATTTGTATTTTAGTTGCATATTTCGTTGCAGGTGGTGGCGAAAGTGCCTCAATGGGACTTTACGGTATTGCCCTTGCCGCAGTAGGTATGCTTTCAACTTTAGGTATTACTCTTGCAACCGATGCTTACGGCCCTGTTGCTGATAATGCAGGCGGTATTGCAGAAATGTCAGGCTTAGATAAGCAGGTTCGTGAAAGAACTGATGCTCTTGATGCTTTAGGTAATACAACAGCCGCAACAGGTAAAGGTTTTGCAATCGGCTCAGCGGCACTTACTGCACTTGCATTGATGGCTTCATATATTGAAACCGTAAGTGCAAAGGGCGCATCAGAAATGTTGGATTTAAGCCTTATGAACCCCACCGTACTTGTTGGTCTTTTCATCGGTGCTTGCTTACCTTTCGTATTTGCCGCACTTACTATGGAATCCGTTGGCAGGGCGGCACAAAGCGTTGTGCTTGAAGTACGTCGCCAATTCAAGGAAATCGTTGGCCTTATGGAAAATAATGCCGAACCTGACTATGCAAAGTGCGTTGACCTTTGCACAAAGTCAAGCCTCAGGGAAATGGTACTTCCCACCGTTGTTGCAGTTATCGTGCCTATCGTTGTAGGTATGGTTTTAGGTGTGAACGGTGTTGTAGGTATGCTTGCAGGCGCAACAGCAACAGGCTTCTTAATGGCAGTATTTATGTCAAACTCAGGCGGTGCATGGGATAACGCTAAGAAGCACATCGAAAGTGGCGTGCATGGCGGTAAAGGCTCTGACAGCCATAAAGCTGCAGTTGTTGGTGATACTGTTGGCGATCCTTTCAAAGATACGGCAGGACCTGCAATCAATATTTTGATTAAGCTTTTATCAATGGTTTCAATCGTATTTGCATCAATAGTTATAAAATATAGCTTGTTCTAAAAATGAAAGCACTCTGTTTTTTACAGAGTGCTTATTTGTTTTTTATTCTTTGTTTCTTTTTAAAACCTGCTTATGTATTTCCATAGCAAGGGCTTCATATTCCTGTGAAGCGCGGCTTGACTTTTTAAATGAGGCAACGGGTTTGCCTGCATCCTGCGCCCATTCAATGGTAGAGTCAATGCGGATGTAGGAATCAAAAATATAAAAATCTTTCATATCCTTTAATGATTGCAAAGTTTGCTTAAAATAGTTCTTTCTCTCGTTTACCTTGGTTATTGCGATACCAAGCACTTTAAGCTGTGGTGCAATATCGGTAACTACTGAATAAAATTCAAACATATTTGCTAAACCAAAAAGTCCCCATGGGCTTGCTTCAACGGGAATCAATAAATAATCAGAAGCACATAAAAGATTCATTGCCCAGCCACCTAACGTTGGCGGTGCATCAATTAAAATATAATCATACTTTCCGCTTTCCTGCACGTTTTTAAGGCATTTTTTAAGGATAAGCTCACGTTGCCACTTGGTGAAAAGCTCATACTCAATACCGCTCATAAGTGTGGATGAGGGGATAAGGTCAAGATTTTCGTACTTTGTTTTAACGATAAAATCGGTTAAATCCTTTTGCTCCTTAATTGCAGTATACAAGTTCTTTTCGCCTTGTGCCATTTCTAAAACAGCATCCTCATCAAAAAATGAGAGGGAAAGGTTTAACTGCATATCGCCATCAATCATTAAAACTTTTTTACCTGATTCAGCCAAAGAATAGCCAACGTTTGAGCAGGTAGTTGACTTACCTGAGCCACCTTTATTGTTTGCAAAGCAGATAGTTGTCGTCTTTTTCATAAAAATACTCCCTTTATTTTATGGATTACAGTTCTGGCAAGGTCTGTAGCCTTGATCAACGGCATCCTGCCGTGAAGAAAACAGTTTCATATTTTCGGCTTTAGGCAAGCTTTTGCAGGATTCTAAATGAAATACCTTTGATTTTAAGTTGCCTATATAAGCCGGTATTGGCGTGGCGATTTTTCTGAAGGTTTCACCATTTACCGTAAAAGTTTTTCCGTCCGACGTTACGGTTATTGTGCCTGATTGATCGGTGCGCATAATCTGCGCGTCTGCTTGGGCTAGTATCTCAAGAGTTTCTGAGTGGGGATGATTATAGGAATTATTGATGCCGCATGAAATAACTGCTAATTGCGGTTGTGCGTTGCGAAGAAATAAATAACTTGTTGATGTGTTTGAACCATGATGTGCAACTTTAAGAACGTCCGCCTTTATGCTTTCGTCGGCAAACTGCGATTCAGCATCCTTTTCAACGTCGCCGGTAAAGAGGAAGGAAATATCGCCATAGGTCATTTTAAGAACGATGCTTGAATTGTTTGCGTGTTGCTTTTCAGGTTCGCTTGGCCAAAGTACGTTAAAGGAAGCACCGCCTAACTGCCATGACATATCTTTTTTACATAATGTGATACCGCATTGTCTGTTTGCTGCATCAAGAAATTCAGAAAATTGCGTTGAAGAGTAAGAATCAACGGGCGAATAAACAGTGCCTACGTTAAAAGAGTCAATAACCGCACTTAAACCACCGATGTGGTCTTCGTGGGCGTGGGTTGCAACCACAACATCAAGCGTTGTTATTGATTTATCTTCAAGGAAGTTTATTATGTTTACGCCATCGCTTATGTTACCGCCATCAATCAGCATATTTTTGCCGTCAACGGAAATAAGAGTACAATCGGCTTGACCAACATCAATAAAATATACCGTAAGACCTTGTTGGTCAGAGGTGGGGGCTTCCTGCTTAGCACAACTGCAACAGCACAAAAGGGTAATTAAAAGCAAAAATGCAAAAAATTTCCTCAAAAAAACTCCCTCCTTTTTATTAAATTATATTTTATCATACATTAAAGAAAATTTCCACAATTATTTTATTGAAAAATACAACAAATTGTGCTACAATAGATAAAAAATATTAAAGAGGTGCTATTTATGGATTATACAATTAAAAATGATAAGATTGAAGTAGTTATTTCAGATCTTGGTGCAGAAATGATGTCTGTTAAAAAAGACGGTTGCGAATATCTTTGGCAGGGCGACAGCACATATTGGGCAGGCAGAGCTTGCAACCTTTTCCCCATTTGCGGCAGACTTACCAATGGCATTTACACCTACAAGGGCAAAGAATATGAAATGATGCTTCATGGCTTTGCAAAAATTTCAAAGTTTGAAATGGTTGAGCAAAAGGCGGACAACATCCTTTTTGTGCTTAAAGCAAATGACGATACTAAAAAGATGTATCCTTTCGATTTTGAGTATTTTGTTGAATATACTTTAAACGATGATACCATCGAAATGAAGTATACTGCAAAAAATAACGGTGATGAAGTTATGTACTCTGCTTTCGGCGGACATCCCGGCTTCAACGTACCCTTTGGTGATGAAGGTGCTTTTGAAGATTATTATGTTGAATTTAAGTGTGTTAAGCCTGCAAAGAAGATGGTTTTCAAAGCTTGCTATATGAGCGATGAAACTGTACCTTTTGAACTTGAGGACGGAAAGATTTTGCGCCTTAACCATAATCTTTTTGATAATGATGCTATCTTTATTAAGGATATGTGCAAAACCGTTACCTTAAAAAGCGATAAGACCGATAGAAGCGTAACAGTAAAATATCCTGAATTCCAATATCTTGGTTTCTGGCATAAGCCTAAGACAGATGCGCCCTACGTTTGCATCGAACCCTGGCAGAGCGTACCTGCATATCTTGATGTTGTAGACAATCTTGAAACAAAGCGCGACCTTTATCCTCTTAATAAAGGCGAAACAAGAACTGCACAAATTGATATTACAATTAAGTAATTTATAAAAAATTTCAACAAGGCTCTCTCAAAAAAAGAGAGTCTTTTTTTGTTTTTATGAGCAAAAAATGATAAATAAAGGTAAAGTTGTGGCTTAATGGAATAAACATACACAATATATGGCATATGACAATAATTTTTATATTTTTTATAAAAAGTGGTTGACAAGTATTGACTTTTCTGTTATACTTGACAACTGTATAAAACTGTATTATGGGGTAAATTGCGCACATTTAATGTGGGTAAGGGGATTCTATCCCCAAAACGCCCGAAATTACTGAGTTTTGGCGTTTTGTAAAATTACAACATAACCAATCAAGATTAGGAGAGTGAAAGTATGCTTCATAAGGTATTGAACGTAGCAGAAACCGCCAAGGAAGACAGATTATCCTTCGCTGAAATCGATGCGGCTTTGGAAATGCCCGACCTGATTGAGATCCAGAAA
>JAZOMK010000409.1:0-2231 GCA_045653985.1 Clostridia bacterium
CGCGCCCTTAAAGTCGCTTCCGGAATAGGCTAATACTTTTTTAAGTATATCGTTATTTTCGCCTATTGTTACCTTTTCATCAAAGTTCTTGGAAGTACCTGCATATGTAACGTTTGCAAGGCTTTGGCAATCATTAAAAGCATAAGCATTGATATTTGTCATCGTTACGGGAATTGAAATATCGCCCTTTAAGCTTGTACAACCACAGAATGCGTGCCTGCCTATATATTGTATATTTGCAGGGGTATTTATCTTTTTAAGATTAAAGCAGTTTTCAAAGGCATGGTCTCCAATGTATGTTACAAGGTCAGGAATAATAAGTTCCTCAAGTTTGGCTGCGTTTCTGAATGCGCCATCACTAATTTTTGTAACAGCATAACCGCCAAGAGCTGAAGGTAATGTAACCTTGCCGTGGATTGATACATCAACTGCAGTAATTACTGCTTTGCCGTCAACAATTTCATACTCAAGATAATTTGCAACCTTGTTTACAGGAATTGCCGTAGGCTTAGGTGTAGGTGTAACGTTTACCTGAGGTACAGGTGTAGGTGTAGGATATGTTCCTGAGCTATGGCTTATTGTAAATTCGTCAACGTAATAATCGAAATAATCGCCGCTACCATATGGTGCGCTTGCGCTTGAAGCATCTAAGCGAAGAACAACATCATATGCTTTTGATGCTTTTGAATCGCTACTATTGCGAAGCTTCTTCAGCATGTTAAGCCAATCAGAAGTAAGCGTAAAGGTTATAGTAATCTGTTGCCATTCATCCGTTACTTCAATCGCTTTAACCCCAATATAGGTATTGCTTGCATAGTTGCCGTCGCCCTCTTTATAGCCAAGCACGTTTCTAACACCGTTGGCGGTTAAGTGTAGCCCTGAACTTACGTTTACATTGAACGTTCCGCCCTTGCCTTCTGCCGCTTTTACGTAGAAGGACATAGTATACGTACCTGCACCGCAGCCTGCAAAATTATATTGTGAATCATTTATTACCGCTGCGCCAAAGTTATAAGCTACTGAGCTGTATACGTTATTTTTATCAGGAATAAATCTGATAGCATTGTTTGTGCCGTTTGCACCGGGCTGAACATAGCCGATTGAGCCTGCATGAATTGTGCCCCAATTTTCTACACCGTTTTCAGCATTGCCGTTTGAAAAAGCCTTTGTAGCATTAGGATCGGGTGTAGGAGGTGCAACGTATGATTCTTCACGTAATTCCTGCATTACCTCTTTAAAGGCATCAAGACGCTCGGTGTTATAGGTGTAATTGCCGTTTTTATCAAGAATTACATTGCCGTCTTCATCACAGTTAAGTGTAGGACAAAGCCAGCCGCCCTCTTCATGCTCATTCCAACCGTATGAGCAAATAAGGTTTGGTGCTGTTTTTGAAGCATATTTCTGAACAAGGTTATAAGTTGTTGCGATATGCTCTTTTAATTCATCCATTGTAGGTTGAAGAGAATATCTGTTATAATAAGGCTTTTCTCTATCTTCTGTAGCGTTAGGATCACCATCAACCCAAGAAACGCCTGTCTGTATACGTGCGCGACTGTCGCGACCTGCTGAGAAAGCAGGTACAACCTGATGGTCATATTTTGATGAAGATGCTTCAAGCATATTTACCATAAGGTTTTCAAGCGAATCGACATAATCTTCATAAGGCCAGCCCTGCACTTTTGCACCATATGAGTACCATGAAAGGGCATCAACGTCCTTATCATATGCAGCATCAACATCGGAGTATGTTGTATACATACCGATGATGTAAAGTGATTCCTTAATACCTGCATTGGCTGCCATCTGGCGAAGCTTATGTACCATTTCAGCCGTCCAGCTAGGCAAGCTATAAAGGAATACTACGGGACGGTTATCTATTCTAAGCCATACCGGATCCTTCATAGCTTCAAACATTTCGTTCATTGAAGCTGCACTACGGATTGTTTCAAGAATACCCGTCATTTCAATAAGGTCTTTATTTTCGCTTAAAAGGTGATACTTTCTGGGTTCACTCATAGCAGACGATGTTTCATACCAAAGGTATGCAAAATAATCAAGGCCTGCATCGTGGGCATACTTTGCTTCAGCTTCCCATGTTTCAACAGTATATTTAGGGAATGAAACCGTACCATCCTCATTTACCTTTGCAAAGAAAGGTGCCTGATTGTGATATTCTTTAGGTGAAAGAACTTTTGCTACCTGGCTGGCAGGATCTGTGCCATTGGGTGTTG
>JAZOMK010000410.1:0-2356 GCA_045653985.1 Clostridia bacterium
AACACCTAACGACCTTCACAAAAATCTTGTTATTGAAGCAATGAAGTCAGGCAAAAACGTTATTTGCGAAAAGCCTGTTGAAATGAGTGTTAAAGCTCTTGATGAAATGATTGAAGCTTCAAAGAAATACAACAAGTATTTCACCGTTCATCAGAACAGACGTTGGGACGTTGACTTCTTAGCAATCAAGCAGATTATTAAAAGTGGCGAAATCGGCAAACCCCTTTGTGTTGAATCACGTATCCACGGCTCACGTGGTATCCCCAGCGATTGGCGCTGTGAAAAGGAACACGGTGGCGGCATGATTCTTGACTGGGGCGTACACTTAATTGACCAGATGCTTCAGTTAATGACGCAGAAAATCGTTCGCGTTTATTGCACCTGCTCACACTACACCAACAAAGAGGTTGATGACGGCTTTAAGTTAAGCCTTGTATTTGAAGATGGCGCAACTGCTTTAGTTGAAGTTGGAACGTATAACTTCTTACCCTTGCCCCGCTTCTATATGCAGGCTGAAAACGGCAGTGCAAAAATCGAGGATTGGCAGCACAAGTGCCACGTTGCAAAGTTAAAGGCATGGCAGGAAAAAGACGTTACACCCGTACAGAATGCCGCAGGTATTACAAAGACAATGGCACCAAGAGACGAGCTTACCCTTGATGAATATGATATTGATATTCCTTCAAGCGATGTTCACAACTTCTACCGCAACGTTTGCGCTGTACTTGAAAAGGGTGAAGAAAGCCTTATCAAGCTTCCTGAAGTACGTCGTGTGCTCTGCGTAATGGAGGCTGCATTCGCTTCTGACGCACAAGGACAAGCAATAAATGTAGAAATTTAAAAAAACCGTTTGACACATTATTATTTTGTATGTATAATACTAATGCTTAATATTTCGGAAAAAGAAAATGAGGTGATACTATGAAACAGGGTATACATCCGGATTACAAAAAGGTAACAGTAAAGTGTGCTTGTGGCGAAACATTCGAAACAGGTTCAGTTAAAGATTCTCTTTCAGTAGAAATTTGCTCAAAGTGCCATCCTTTCTATACAGGTAAGCAGAAGCTCGTTGACTCTGCAGGCCGTGTTGACAAGTTCAAGAAGAGATACGGACTTTAATAGTTACAAGAAAACGCGTTGCATTTGCAACGCTTTTTTTATTTTCTTTTTTCTTATCCATCTAATATTTTTGCCGAAACCGGCAAAAATATTAGATGGATATCTTGACGTTTAGAAATATACACAAATAGAGTACAAAATCCGCACTCTATTTCTTTAATCCTTTTGCTATGGCTATTAAGTTATCTAATTGTTGGGTGCTTAAACCCTTTAATTCATCAAGCAATTCTCTTTCCTTAGCAGGTGCTTTTGAATCAATATCAAAAAATTCAGAGGGTGTAACTCCCAAATATTCACAAATATAGAAAAATACAGTCATTGAGGGAAGACTAAAGCCCGTTTCAATATTGTTGATATAACTTGGACTTTGACCAATACTCAAACTCATATCACGCGCTGATACGCCCTTTTCCAATCTTAATTGAGAAAGTCGCAAACTAAATTCTTCTCTCTCCACACAACTCACCAACCTTTTGTCTAATTGTACTATACATACAGTTAGCACTTATCCAAATTATTTGTTTATATTTATTGACATATACACGCATTTTGGATAGAATATTATTAGTAACTATTTTAACTGTATGGTGAGTTTATGGTATGCACTTTTTTCGGGCATAAAAATGCCCCTGATGATATAAAACCTAAATTATATAATCTATTATGCGACCTAATAGAAAATCAGCAAGCCGACCTTTTTTACGTGGGCAATCAAGGACATTTTGATTCTTTAGTAAAAAGCGTTTTAATCTCCTTGAAAGAAAAATACCCACACATCCGTTATTACGTTGTTTTAGCATATTTGCCACAAAACAGCGAAAAAGATTATTCCGATACCATTTATCCTGACGGACTTGAAAGCGTACCTCCCAAATACGCAATATCAAGGCGAAACCATTGGCTTATAAAATCATCTGATACTGTCATCACCTACGTTTTACACTCTTTCGGCGGTGCGGCACAATTCAAAGAACTTGCCCAAAGGAAGCACAAACAAGTTATAAATTTAGCATAAAAACGCGTTGCATTTGCAACGCGTTTTTTTATTTTTTATATTCACTTGGTGCTTTGCCTGTTTTCTTTTTAAAGACTTTAGAAAAATACAAGGGATCTGAAAAACCACATTTTAAAGCAACTTCTGAAACAGAAAGTCCGCCGCTGTTTACAAGGTTAAGGGCATACTGCAAACGCAGATTATTAACGTACTCATTAAAACCTATACCCATTTTACTTTTAA
>JAZOMK010000411.1:0-1067 GCA_045653985.1 Clostridia bacterium
CCCGCTATGCTTCAACTGATGATGAAAACGCATCTGACCAGGCAAACAGAGATTTATTGTTAAAAAACATGAAAGATATTACTGACCGTAGGGCATACTTCGCCTGCGCCATTGCCTTAACCATGCCTGATGGTACAAGCTATGAAACCGAGGGCAAGTTCTGGGGCGAAATTACTTATGAGGAAAAAGGCGAAAACGGTTTTGGATATGACAATTTGTTTTTTGTGCCTGAATATAACATGACATCTGCCGAAATGTCGCCTGAACAAAAAAACAGTATGAGCCATCGTGGTGAAGCATTAAGAGAGTTGGCAAAACTTTTATGAAAATTTACGTTTTAAGCGATAGCCACGATTCCGCTATTTTTGCACCCTTTCTTGAAATCTGTCAGGATGCTGATATGGTTATCCATTGTGGTGATGGTAATAGGGATGTTGATGATTTAAAAAGTGTTTTATCTTGCCCCGTATTTTCGGTAAAAGGTAATTGCGATTTTTCGGGACAGCGCGAACTTTTGTTTGATGTATGCGGTAAAAAGATTTTTGTAACGCATGGCGATTTTTACGGCATAAAAAACGGGCTTAGCACAATTTCTTTTCGTGCAAAGCAAGTAAAAGCCGATGTTGTTTTGTATGGGCATAGCCATGTACCTGATATTACTTATAAGGATGGCGTTTGCTTTATAAATCCAGGTTCACTTACTCAGCCACGTGGCGGTAAAGTGGCAACCTATTGTATTTTAGAAATTACAGGCGAAACAATAAAGCCTGCTTTAATTAACTTTTAAGGAGTGTTTATTATGGGAACTTTTAGACTTTGTAACGCATTAGGCGATCATATGATACTTCAGCGCGATGCTGAAGTAAGGCTCTGGGGTAAGGGCAGAAATGAAGGCGATATCATTTATGCTGTTTTAGGTCCTTATGAAAGTTATGGCATTGTTGACCAAAAACTTAATTGGGAACTTTATCTTCCTGCAATGCCTGTAAACACACAGCCACAAACACTTGTGCTTTCTGATGGTGAAGAAAGAATCGTTTGTGAGGTTGTTTTAATTGGTGATGTTT
>JAZOMK010000412.1:0-4579 GCA_045653985.1 Clostridia bacterium
GTATTAAACCTTTCAAACGAAACAATCAACCCCGAAATTATTTTAAAGGATGTTGAGGTTGACAAAGTCTACCGCAACGCATTAAACGAAATCCCCGCTTGCGACGGCTGTATTTTCACAATAAAATAAGAAAAGAGGCTATATAAGCCTCTTTTTTTACGCTACCTTACCAAGCTCTTCTTTAATTTCACTAAGACCTGCCGATATAATTTTATCGGTACGATTAAAGGATTCCGTCAAGCTTTTTTCAAGGCTTTCGCCTTGCCCTGAAATAGTTTCAATACTTTCAATGGGCATAATAAAATAATCAGTACTTGTTTTATTTACCCAAGTAGGGATAATTTCAATATCCGAAACGCTGACAACGTCATCCACCTTAGTGAAGGAGAAGTTAAATATAACACCATCCTCAGTATGTCCCGTTTTAAGATTCATATTTGCCCTACGCTGGTTGGAAACTGCATTCCCCATAGAATATAAACATACCGTTTTATGGCTTTCATCAACCTTTGAAGTAAGAAGTTCTACCGGTTGTACAACGTGGGGATGTCCGCCCACAATAACATCAAAGGCAAGATCGCACATTTTTTGTGCGATTTTTTCTTGATTTTTATTTTGCTTTACCTGATATTCATCGCCCCAATGAATAAATAACACAAAAGCTTCAGCGCCATCTTTTTTCATTTCGTTGATTTCGCCTTCGATTTTACTGTAAAAGCTATCAAGCTCTCCATAGCTGAAAGCATTTACAAGCTTTGTTGCTTCTTCATTTAAAGGGATTCCGTTTAAAGCGACTTTTTTGCTGTTATCGGTTTCATATGTATATGAAATCATACCGATTTTTATGCCGTTAATATCAACTACAGCATAATTTTTTTCATCGGTATTTTTCGTAACACCAAGACGTTTTATGCCAGCTTCATCAATAACCTCAAGTGTCCTTTGCATCCCTTTTAAGCGCGTATCATAACTGTGATTATTGCCCGTTAAAAGCATATCAAATCCTGCATTTTTCGCACCTTCAACAATTTCATCAGGACAGTTAAAGGTAGGATAGCCCATATATTCATAACCATCTTCTAACCCGCGCAAAGTGGTTTCAAGGTTAGCAACAGCAAAATCAGATGATGATATGTAAGGCTCTATATACTTAAACATCTCATCAAAATTATAGCCTTCATCCGTCTTGTAAGCATTTATAACCGGCAAGTGCATTAAAAGGTCGCCCATCGCGCTTATTTTTGCAGTTTTTATTTCGGGCGTCGGTACCGGTGTAGGCGTTAAAACAGGTGTCGCTTCAGGTGTTATTACAGACGTAACTATAGGTGTTTTGTTTATTACATCATCGGTGTTTTCAAGGCTCACGCTCTTTTCGTTTTTGCCAAAAAATCCCGTTGCAAAGCACCCTATCAAAAACACAAGTACAACTATTAAGCCAACCAGAAAATAAGTTAAGCGGTTTTCTTTTTTCATAATTATTCCCAGGTAAGAAGTCCTATTTCTTCCATGTAAGCATCATGAAGGTCGATATACTGCTCAACAAGTTCAGATAAAACGTTACCGTCAAGCTCAGGTATAGCGTTTGCAATATGGCTTACGATGAAATCAAAAGCATCATCTTCATCATAGTATTCATCGGTAAAATCGCCATCAACGATTATACCTGCCGAAACCATATAGTCAACATCATAAGTAAGCGCAAGGTTAAAAACGTCCCTTGCCTCTTTTTCGTTGCCCTCGTATTTTTCCATAATCCAATTTAATGCGTTATCGTCAAATCCGTTCATTTTATAATCTCCTCAAATTCCTTTAACGTATTTTCAAATACCTTCATGCTTGAAATAATTGCATCAGGCTTTGTAAGATCAACACCTGTAATCTTTAAAAGCTCAACGGGGAAATCACTTCCGCCTGAAGATAAGAATTTCTTGTATCTTTTAACGACTTCCTCGCCTTCAGTTAAAATCATATCGGCAATTTTAACTGCTGAAGAAAATCCCGTTGCATACTGATAAACGTAGTAAGCACGATAAAAATGAGGTATGCGCGCCCACTCAGTTTCAATATACTCATCCGTTTCAACACTTTCGCCATAATAGAAACGGTTAAGGTCGCCGTAAATCTTATTAAATGTATTTTTTGTAAGTGCTTCACCATTTTCCGCAAGCTCATGAACTTTAAGTTCAAACTCAGCAAACATTGTCTGGCGGAAAACAGTTGTTCTGAACTGTTCAAGTAAATGATTTAGTAAATATGCTTTCATATCTTTATCGTCAGTATTTTTCAAAAGATATTTTAACAAAAGCACTTCATTTACCGTTGATGCCACTTCCGCAACAAAAATTCTGTACTGTGCCTTTTCATAAGGAAGTGCTGAATCAGAATAATAGCTGTGCATTGAGTGGCCTGCTTCATGAACCAAAGTGAAAACATCATCAAGCTTATCCTGATAATTTAAAAGCATATAGGGATGCACGCCATAAGTGCCCCATGAATATGCACCGCTTGTTTTTCCTTTATTTTCAAAAACGTCAATCCAATTTTCTTTAAAGGATTTTTCAAGAAGCTCAACGTAATCTTCACCTAAAGGTGCAAGTGCCTTTTTTGATAATTCCTGCGCCTGCTCGTAAGTATAATTCTGTTCAGGCACGTCAATGGTAGGCACGTACATATCGTACATTTTAAGGTCTTGGATATTTAAAAGATTCTTTCTTAAAGCTACGTATTTATGAAGTGTAGGCAATGCCGAATGTATCGCTTCAATAAGCCCCGTATAAACTGTTTTGGGAATATTGCCCGAAAACAGTTCGCCCTCAAGGACAGAATCATACTTACGTGCCTTTGCATAGAAAACATCTTTTTTAACACTTGAAGCATACAAAGCCGCCAAAGTATTTATATTATCCTTTTGTGCTTCGTACATTGAAGTGTATGCTTGCTTTCTTAAATCGCGGTTTTTATCGCGAAGGAAAATACCGTATCTGCCATGGGAAAGCTCTGTTTTTGTGCCATCGGGCATGGTAATATCGGTAAACTTCATATCAACGTCAGAAAGCTGTGTAAAAATAGTATCGTATGAGTTTGCCATTTCACTGCTCATTGCCAAAATACGTTCTTCGCCCTCTGACAAAAGATGTGCTTTATTTCTTATAATTCCTTTAAGATAAAGGCTGTTATCTTTAAAAATAGGATCTTCTGAAAACTCCATAAGCTTTTCATCAGGAAGCTCATTAAGTTCAGGCGTAACGAAGGCCGTTTCAGTTTCAACCTCCATCAAAAGACCGTACGCACGGTCGCAAAGTGATACAAAAGTATCATCGCTGTTGTCCTGGTCGCGGCTCATCCTTGAATATACAAAAAGCTTTTCTCCAATCAAGGAAACCTCATGTTCTAATTCAAAAAACTTTTTAAGCTCATTTTTATCGCTTAATTTGCCTTTAAATTCCTGAAGTGCGGGAATTTTATTTTTAATAAACTCATAGGCTTCTTCCCACTTTTCAAGGCTCTGAAAAATATCAGATAAATCCCACTTGTATTTATTTTCAATCTGATCTCTTGTTTTTACTTGGCTCATATTTATCTCCTACTTTATTTTGCCGTCGCAAGCCTTTTCGATTGCTTTTGCAATTTTTAAAGCAAAATCATTTATCTCTCTTTCATCCTCGCCTTCAAGCATAACGCGGATTAACGGTTCAGTACCGCTTGCACGGATAAGTGTTCTGCCCCTGCCCTTTAAAGCATTATCAGCAAGTGCTATTTCTTTTAAAATGCTTTCATCAGTTTTATAAAGCTCTTTTTTATCATTATCAACTTTAATGTTTACAAGCACTTGTGGCAGATTACGCATACCCTCGGCAAGAACGCTCATTTCCACCTTTTCCATTGCCTTAGCACGTAAAAGTTGAAGTGCCGTTAAAAGTCCATCGCCCGTTGTGCTGTATTCAAGGAAAATTACATGTCCGCTTTTTTCACCGCCTAAACTAAGGCCATCCTCAAGCATTTTTTCTAAAACGTATCTATCCCCTACGCCCGTTTTTTCAAGCTTGATGCCCTTGCCTTCACAAAAGATATCAAGGCCCATATTGCTCATAACAGTACCAACAAGCGTATCGTTTTTAAGCCTGCCCTCTTTTTTAAGCATATTGGCGCAAACCGCCATAATATGGTCGCCAACAAGTTCAACACCGCGTTCATCACAAGCAATAAGGCGGTCAGCATCGCCATCAAAAGCAATACCGATATCAGCACCGATTTCCTTAACTATCTGGCAGATTCTATCTGAGTGCGTTGAACCGCAGTTAAGGTTAATATCAGTACCGTCAGGCAAAAAGTAATAGGGATATACTGTAGCACCAAGACTTTTAAAAAGCTGTGGTGCAACGGATGATGCCGCACCGTTGGCGCAATCCATTACAACGTTTATGCCGTCAAGACGGATATCTATTGTTGACATAAGAAAATCTTTATAATCTTCTTTTGCATTTTTAACAGGAATCATTTTGCCTACGTCCGCACCTATGGGGCAAGGCATATCCCCCGATGAAATACGCGCTTCTATCTGATCTTCAACAGCATCAGG
>JAZOMK010000413.1:0-2428 GCA_045653985.1 Clostridia bacterium
TTATCCATGGATATGTAGAATATTCAGGCGCACCTATTAACCTTTATGGCGATACACGTCAGTCATTCCTTCAGGCTGTTGAAGCAGGTTCAGGTATGTATTATCGCTGGTGCTATGCAACTAACGATGAGGTTCAGGACCTTTGGTTCGAAGGTATGTATTCATTACATTACGGCTCATGGATAAACGATGCAATTTCAATGTACAAAGAGTACAATGATCTTCTTGCATCAACAGCAGGTGCTGAAATGGTTTACCATGAAAACCTTGATGGTAAGGGCCGCGTTAATAAAGTAACCTACAGCAACGGTATAGAAGTTATCGTAAACTATGCTTCAAATGATTATACATTAGAAGATGGTACAGTAGTTAAAGCAGAATCATTTTGTGCAAAGGAGGTAAATAACTAATGAAAAAACCAAGAAGTTATAAATTAGGCTTGATGACAAAGCGTTCTTTGTCAGGTTGGCTCTTTGTTCTTCCCTTTATTTTAGGTTTTGTATTCTTCGTTATATCACCTCTTTATACCGCACTTGTTTTGTCCTTTAACGAGCAGGTATTTAACCCCGTAACAAACGTTATCAACATTGAACCCTATGGTTTCCAAGCATATATTGATGCTTATAAAACTCAGGGTGATTACATCAGCGCACTTATCAAAGCGGGCTCTGATATGCTTATAACAGTTCCTTGCGTATTGATTTTCAGTTTCCTTATGGCAAACATTCTTAACCAGAATTTCCGTGGCAGAACCTTTGCACGTGCAATTCTTTTCATGCCCGTTATCACTTCTGCCGGTGTTGCAGCTTCAATGCTTGCCGGTGGAACGGGTGTTGATACTACACAGATGGAAGCTGTTGGTTCTCAGGCAATGAACATTGCAGGAAACATTCAGGAATCAATAGGTGGTAGCTTCGGTGAATTTATCGGTACTGCCTTTGATAAACTTAGTTCAATCATAAATGGTGCCGGTGTTCCCACATTGATATTCCTTGCCGGTCTTCAGACCATTTCACCCTCAATCTTTGAATCATCAAAGGTTGAAGGTGCAACAGGTTGGGAAAACTTCTGGAAGATAACCTTCCCGATGATAAGCCCCATGATCCTTGTAAATACAGTTTACATTATGATCGAAAACCTTTGCACAAAGTCAAACCCTGTACTTAGCTATATTGCATCAGAAGCCGTTGTAAAGCGTTATGACTTCATGGCGATGGGCTGGATGTACTTCCTGATGTCAACGATAGTTATTGCTGCAGTTGCTGCAATTATATCTAAGTTGGTTTACTACGAGAACTAAGGGGGTGTAGAGATGGAAAAACTTGATAAAATCAAACTTACTAATGAAGTAGGCGCGGAAGAAGTTGATAATTTCGTCATCCCTACACTTACACCCTGGCAAAAGTTCAAGCGTGCATTATTTGGTAAACGTACATTTGACTTAGTGTGGGCACTTGTAAGAACAATTCTTCTTATTGGTATCTGTTACCTTGTTGTATATCCGATGCTTATGACGTTGATTACATCCTTCATGTCAAAGGCTGACGTTTACGATCCTACAGTTATCATGATTCCTACATCAATTAACGTTGATACCTATATTGCAATGTGGGATCATGCTGAAATTCCTAAGCTTTACCTTAGCTCATTTACATCTTCATTTGCATTTGCTATGTTACAGATGTGTTCATGTATGGTAGTTGCTTACGGCCTTGCAAGATTTAAGTTTAAGGGAAACAACTTCATTTTCCTTATGTGTATCTTCACTTTGATGGTTCCCGTTCAGATGCTTACTGAAGCTATGTTATTCAGATATAAAGCATTTAACCCCTTGTATATGTTCTCCTTTGGTGATCAGCTTAAAACTATCCCCAATATTGACCTTACCCGTGGTTGGACGGCTATCGGTTTGCTTTCAGCAACAGCAACAATGTACCGTAACGGTTTGTTTATATTCTTGTTACGTCAGTACTTTGTTAACCAACCAAAAGAACTTGAAGAGGCTGCTTATATCGACGGTGCAGGACCTTTCAGAACTTTCGTTCAGGTTATGCTTCCCAGTGCATTACCAATGCTTGTAACAGTTTTCTTGTTCGCATTCGTATGGCAGTATAACGATATAAACTATATTTCATATCTTAACCCCTCAGCAGAAGTTATGTCTACAGACATAATGGGTGAAGGTGCAAGATACGTAGAAATAGCCTTTAAGACAAACGGTGATGCAGTTTTGAACTCATTGTATCAGGCGGCATGTACCGTAATGCACATAGCACCTATCATTGTTATTTATTGCTTCTGTCAGAGATTCTTCGTACAGAGTATCGAACGTTCAGGTATGGTTGGCTAATAAACAATTTAAGCCGGGCAATTTGCCCGGCTTTTTTATGTTGATAAAAAGTTCTTTAACTTTGATACGCACTTGTTA
>JAZOMK010000414.1:0-3631 GCA_045653985.1 Clostridia bacterium
ATTGAATCAATGAAGCTTGCCCAGCTTGATATTAAAGAGCGCGAGCGCAGACGTCTTCAGGAATATGAAGCCGAAATTTTAAGCAGAAGGCTTAAAGAGGAAGAATCGCGCCGTATCGCCGCTGAAAAACGTGCTGCCGCACGTGCTGCAAAAAAGCACAAAGAACACGTTGATCAAGTTACGGCAATGGATCTCCCCCTTGATTTTGAAAATTCATATAACGAAGATTACCGCGCAAACATTCATTGCGATAACGTTTCTGATGCTTTATTGCTATCCATAGATACACTTGGTATGGTTGATATTGAATTTATTTCTTCCATAACAGGGCAAGATATGAAAACGGTTATTGAAAAACTTAAAGGCTCAATTTATCAGAATCCCCTACATTGGAATGAATGTTTTTATAAGGGGTGGGAAACGGCAGAAGAATATCTTTCAGGCAATCTTTTGCATAAATTTCACCTTGCAAAGGAGGCAAATGAAGAGTATCTTGGCTATTTTGAAGATAACGTTAAGGCTATTGAAGGACTCCTTTCACCGAGTATTGAAATTGAGGATATTTATATTACATTAGGTTCACCCTGGGTACCTGCTGACGTTATTGATGATTTCATATTGCACCTTATCGGTATTGAAAGATATCCTAATGGTGAATATCCTGTTGACGCAAAACCTTTTTTAGATGCCATCTATGCAGTAAGACACGAAGATGCTACGGGACTTTGGGACATACCTAAAAAATCACGTTTCAGGTCATCCAGTTTTCACGGCGTATATGAAGATTTTGACTACCGCATTTGGGGTACTGAGCGCATGAGTATGCTTCACATCCTTGAAAATACGCTTAATATGAAAACGCTTGCAATCTATGATTATGCCGGACCTGACAACAAAACAAAACTTTTTAACAGCCAAGAAACCGTAAAAGTTCTTGAAAAGCAGGAACAGATGATCAATAATTTCAAGCAATGGGTATGGAGTGAAGAAAATCGTACACGCAGGTTACAAGGTGCATACAACAGACGTTACGGAAACATCCGCAAACGTACTTTTGACGGTAGCTTCTTTGAATTCCCTGAAATGAATCCTGAAATTCAGTTACGTCCGCATCAAAAGAATTCTGTTGCGCGTATTATCTTTTCCGATAATACTTTACTTGCCCATGACGTTGGCGCAGGCAAAACGTTTACTATGATTGCGGCAGGTATGGAATTAAAGCGTCTTGGTAAATCTGATAAAAATATGTACGTTATTCCCAACAACATAATGCCCCAATGGCGCAAAATGTTCCTTAAAATGTATCCGCAAGCAAAACTTCTTATTGTTGACCGCAGAAACTTTAACGCAAACAGAAGAGCAGATACGCTAAACAAAATTGTAAACGAAGATTTTGATGCTATCTTAATTGCTTACAGTTGTTTTGATATGCTTTCACTTTCAAAAAAATATTACATTGAGTTTTATGAAAAACATCTTGAAATGCTTGAAAAGGCACAAGAAAAAATGGCATCAAAGGGCACTATCGCATTAAAACGTATTGCTGCTATGAAAACTCTTGAAAAAATACAAGAGGATATGAATGATAACGTTTGTGAAGTTCCTTTCGATGAACTTGGCATAAACACATTATTTATTGACGAAGCACACAACTATAAAAACGTTTCATTAAATTCAGCAATTACACGTGTACGCGGTATTACAAGCAAAGGCTCAAAGAAATGCGACGCCATGATGGACAAGGTACATTGCGTACAACGCCAGAACAACGGTGGGCGCGTTATTATGGCAACAGGTACACCTATCACTAACTCAATTACCGATTTATTTATTATGCAAAAATTCCTGCAATATGGTGAACTTGAATTTTTAGGCATACAAAACTTTGATTCATGGGTTGCAATGTTCGGGCAAAAAATAAGTGAATTTGAGATTGATATTGATACAAACAGTTACCATTTAGCAACACGTTTTGCAAAATTCTGTAATGTACCCGAACTTACTTCAATATTATCCTCCATAAGTGATTTTTATCACGTTGATAACTCTATCGGCTTGCCCGAATTTGGCGGGTATATTGATTCTGTTTCCGAAAGTAGTGATGATTTTAAAGATTATCTCCGTGAAATCTCATCTCGCGCTGATGACGTAAGACAGCAGAGAGTTGATAAAAAAATAGATAATCTGCTTAAAATTACAACTGACGGCAGAAAAGCCGCCCTCGATATGCGCCTTATTGATATGGCATACGGTCTTGATGCAGATTCAAAGGTCTTTCGTTGCGCTGAAAACATCGTAAATATTTACGAAAAAACAAGGGATAAAAAACTTATACAAATGGTTTTCTGCGATTCTTCAACACCCAAGCCTACGTTTAATCTTTATGACGAATTAAAAGACATACTTATGGCTATGGGCATACCTGAGAAAAAGATCGCTTATATCCACGAAGCTGATACAGAAGATAAGAAAAATCTGCTTTTCTATGATTTACGTCAGGGCAATATTGCAGTTGTTATAGGTTCTACCTACAAAATGGGACTTGGTGTAAACGTGCAGGAAAAATTATGCGCATTACATCACCTTGACGTACCCTGGCGACCTGCCGATATGGTTCAGCGTGAAGGCAGAATTTTAAGACAGGGCAATCTTTGCGACAAAGTAAATATCTATCGCTACATAACAAAGGGCAGTTTCGATGCTTATTCGTGGCAGTTACTTGAGAAAAAGCAACGTTTTATCGGGCAGATTCTTTCAGGCGACGTTTCCCAGCGCGAGGGTGAAGACGTTGATGAAGCCGTACTTAATTACGCCGAAGTTAAGGCATTATCGGTAGGTAATCCCCTTATAAAACAAAAAGTTGAAATAACAAATAAAATTGACAAATTACGTATACTTCAGCGTGATTACGTTACTGCACGCCTTAAGCTTGAAGAAGAATTATCACATTTACCGCAAAAAATCGAGTATCAAAAAGCTTTGATTGATGCCGTTGATAAAGATATTACTTATTTCATTGATAACAAAATCGACTATAAAAAAATGGCTTACGAAGAACAAAAGGCAATACGTGATACCATTTATACAGCAGTTAAAGAAAACGTAAGAAAGCCTTTTGAAACTAAAGTTCTTACTTATCAGGGCTTTGACGTTGTTGTACCTGCAAGAATGTATCCTAAAATTCCTAAAACACGAAACGGTGAAGAAAGCATCATAAAAGAGCCTATCCCCTACGTACACGTAAAACTTAACGGTGTGTATTATATGGAGATAGAAAGTTGTTCAGGTATCACTAAACGCCTTAACAATCTGCTTGAGGACTTACCCAAAGAAAAAATCCGCCGTGTAGATGAACTTGCCGCTTTAATTAACAGAAAAACGGCGTTAGAAGATGAACTCAACAAACCCGGTGCTTCATATGCCGCAGAAATTGCACAATATACTATAGAGCTTGAAAACATTAACGAAAAATTGGAGGTTATAGCATAATGGCTGAATCAAGCATGAATCTGCCCGTTTTATCGGTTGAAAAAATAATTTCTCACTTATCACAAATTTACTGTGGAATTGTAAAAAAAGGTATTTCACCTAAAGTATTACCATCAGTAATGCTTTGGGGCCCTCCCGGTGT
>JAZOMK010000415.1:0-6201 GCA_045653985.1 Clostridia bacterium
TAAGAAGGTGTGCTTGCGCCTGTGGTTAAGGTGGATTCGCTACCAAATGTTATTTCGTTGGTGATTTCGCCTTTTGTAGCGGTGGTTTCGTCAGGTGCTACTTGGGGCGTTGCGGGGGCTGTAACAGCTTCTGTGCTTACAACCGTTTCGGCTACGGGTGTTTCAGTTGCATATACTGCCATAGGTGCAAGGCACATAGCAATAATTGTAATGAATAGCATAGCCGTTTTCTTTTGTTTAAAGAACTTCATTTGCATTCCTCCATAAAAATTTTATCCAAACACCGTAAGTTCGCCTTTTTTGAGAACTGCGGTGAAAACTGGCATATCAAAAAGCTCACCATCAAGGTTGATTTTAACCTCGGGGGTAACTTCACACTTGATTTTTGTGCAATGATAAAGGGAAACGTATTTTTTTGATTTGCTGAGGGTACCCTTCATAAATTTGATTAAAAGACCGGGGATGGCGTAGAAAGGAACTTTTTTAACTATCGTAAGGTCCATAACACCGTCTTCAAGAGAAGAATCAAGGGAAATGGGCATACCGCCACCAAAATATTTGCCGTTAGCCATTGCCATAATAAGGCAAGGCTCGTTTAGTTCAATTTCATCATCAATGGTGATTTTAAAGTTGCGAAACTTCATGGTAAAAAGTGTTACTATAAGTGCGGTATAATAACTAAGTGAACCCTTTAAAACTTTACGTATCTTTTCTTCGCGAAGTAAAATGTCAACATCAAAACCCGTACCTGCAACGTTAAGCGAACGGTTATCGTTGACTTGTATGTAATCAATTTTTTTTGTTTTATTTTCCAATATTGGCTGAAGCTGATCTTCAAGTGATTTTTGCGGTGCAAAGGAGCGCATAAAATCATTGCCCGAACCTGATGACACAAAACCCAAGGGAATGTGTGTATCAATGCCGTTTAATACTTCTGAAAACGTGCCATCGCCGCCAACGGCAATAATGCCCGTACAATCTTCTTTTTTTGAAATTTCTTTTGCAAGTTTAACGGCGTGCGATTTTGCTTCAGTAAAAACGAGCTGAAACTCAACGTTCTTTTCAGCAAGAATGTTTTTTATTTTTTGTGCCGTTTCCTTGCCTTTACCCTTGCCTGAAAGGGCGTTTGCAATAAAATATAACATAAAATACCTCGCATTATCTTTTAAATTATAACAAATTTTTACACGGTTCGTCAACCCCCTAAAGACAAAAATATCTTGTATTTTTATAAAAAGTGTTGTATAATTTTTTTGCGAGGTGGTATGATGCCCAAAATAACAAAAATGGAAAGACAAAAGCATAAAAATTCGAGGGTTTCTGTGTTTGTTGAGGGGGAATATGCCTTTTCGATAACGGATGAAGCCGTTATTGAATATGGCCTAAAAGTAGGATTAGATGTAAATACCCTGCCCTTAGAAGAAATATATAATGAGGATCAATATAAGCAAGCTCTTTCAGGTGCTTTTTTACATATGTCGCGATCAGAAAAAAGCGAAAAGCAGGTGCGCGACTTTTTGTGCAAAAAAGGCTTTAATGAAGATATAAGCGAAAGGGTTATAAATCGACTTAAAGAACTCAATTATCTTGATGATTATACTTTAGCAAAGAATTTTGCCGAAAATTCAAGAAATTCAGGCGTAAATGCCATAAAAATGAAATTAAAAATCAAGGGAATAAGTGAAGATATAATAAATGACGTGCTTAATGAGTTTTCGGAAGATGACCAGCTTATAAAAGCCGTTGAACTTGCAAAAAAACAACTGCCCAAATATTTAAAGTATGAACATTACGACCAAAAACGCAAAATAAATGATTTTTTATATCGCAAAGGCTTTCAATGGGATGTAATAAAAGACGCGGTCGAAAGGGTATTTTCGGAGGAAGACTGATGAATTTTGTAGTTACGCCAAATGAAATGCAGCAAGCGGAAATGTCTGCTTTTAAAAAAGGTCTTGAACCTTACGTTGCAATGGAAAGGGCAGGCAATTTTATATTTCTTGAGGCTGAAAAATATAATAAAATTCTTGTTGTAGCAAATTCAGGCAACAATGGCGGCGATGGCTTTGTTGCGGCAATGAAGTTAAAAGAATTAGGCAAAAATGTTCATATTCTTTTTATTGGTAATGCTGAAAGATTAAGCGATCATGCAAGAAGATTTTATAATAAGGTAAAGGACAATATAATCTTAACCCCCGATGATGATTATGATTGCGTTATTGATGCCATATTCGGCATTGGCTTCAAGGGCGAGGTTGAGGGTAAGTTTTTAGAGGCAATAAACCTTATAAATTCCTTTAAAGGAAAGGCAAAAATAATTGCGGTAGATATCCCATCAGGTCTTAATGGACTTACGGGCGAAGCTGAAAATGCTGTTATGGCTGACGTAACAGTTACCTTTCAGGCTGAGAAAATAGGTCTTTTAATAAATAAAGGTGCTGATTTTTCAGGAGAGATTAAAGTTAAAGATATAGGTATTGAAGTTTCTTCAAACTTAAAAAAGGTAAATAAGGTTGATTTTCCTCAAGTTAAAAACACCGCACACAAAGGCACAATGGGGCATATAGGCATTATTGCAGGCTCATTTGGTATGGAAGGTGCGGCAATGCTTGCATCAGGTGCGGCGATAAAATCAGGTGCGGGCAAAGTTTCCTTGGCGGTAAGTGAAGATATAAAAAACAACTTTACACTTCGCACGCCTGAAGTTATGGTTGCGCTGAGGAGTGAAACATTCATAAACGATAAGGATGTTGTTCTTTTCGGGTGCGGTATGGGCAGAAAAGAGGACAACTTAAAGATGCTTGAATTTTTAATTGAAAATTGCAAATGTCCTCTTGTTATTGATGCTGACGGCTTGTATTTTTTGACGAAAGACTTGATAAAAAAGGCGAAATGCCCTATAATAATCACACCGCATATGGGTGAGGCATCAAGGCTTTTTGATGTGAGCATTTCTGATTTAATAAAGAATCCCGTTGAAATTACAAGGAATTTTGCAAAGGAAACGGGAATCACCATAATATTAAAAAGCAATTATAATTTAATTGTTGATAAAGCTGAAGCGTATATTTCTGCCTTTGGTTGCCCGGGTATGGCGACAGCAGGTAGTGGCGATGTTTTGGCGGGCATTGTGGCTTCGATGGTGCATATTATGCCAAATTATATTGATGCTTTGATAAATGCGTCGTATCTTCATGGTTCGGCGGGAAGATGCGCCCAAAAAGAAAAAACACCATACGGTGTTACTGCAAGCGATATACTTAATAATATTTTTAAGGAGATAGAGTTATGAAGAATATAGTTGTTGAAGGACATAGGGGATTCTGCGCAGAGTTTCCTGAAAACACTTTAATTTCTTTTGAAGCGGCAATAGACTTGGGTGTTGACTGCTTTGAGTTTGACGTGTGGCTTTCAAAGGATGGTGTTCCTGTAATACAACACGATTGCCTTTTAACACGCACCTGTAAGGTTGATAAGTGCATTGTTAATATGACGTTAGAAGAAATAAAAACAGAGCTTGAACCTTGCTATGAAGATAAATTCGGTGATAAGTTTAAGGGAATGGGCTTGAAAGTGCCTACTTTAGAAGAACTTTTGATGTTGGTAAAATCAAAACGCCCCGATATGCCTTTGGGCGTTGAAATTAAAACCCTTAATAAAGAACATAATGAAGCGTGCGTTGATAAGACTATTGAACTTCTTAAAAAATTCGGCTTCTTTGATGATTGCTGGTTCTATTGTTTTGATGCGGAAACTATCCGCTATATAAAAGAAAAGTATAATGGCAGAACGATGGGATATCCTCAGGAACAAATGAAAAATTGGTTTGAGGGCGCATATGATTATTATGATGAAATCGGCTTGAGTATGGTTTACGTTAAGTCTGACCAGATGGATAAATTCCGTGCAATGAATCTTCCTATGCACCATTATTGTGCCGATACTTTGGAGGATGTTTTATTGTGCATTGAAAATGGGGCAGACCTTATAACTGCAAATGACCCGAGACCGTTAATGAAGCACTTAAATAGATTATAATAGAAAATTTTATGACAAAACAAACCGCCCAAATGCTTTGGACGGTTTGTTAGTTATATAAGATGATTTTTGTTTTATACTCCCGTCAAGTCAAAGGCGGGGGTGTATTCTTCTTTGGCGGAGGATAATTCCTGCACGAAGCCATCGGTTAAGCCTTTTTTTAGCATATAGTTTCGCGCTAAGATATATTCCTTTTTAGTTATTCTGCGGTTAAGCTCGTTAAAAGGCAGTTCACGGTAGGGGGTGTATTGGCTCATAAGTGAAAAAAGAACCTCACCCTTTTTAAAGGTTGATGATACCCAATCAATAACTTTATATGTGTTTTCTAAATTTTCAGGAAGTATCAAATGGCGTATAATAACGCCTTTTTTTATTACTCCATCAACAATTTCATATCTGCCCACTTGTGCATACATCTCTTGTATAGCGGCTTTTGCGATTTCAGGATAGTCTTTTGCCTTTGAATATTTTATGGCGACGGAATCAAGGGAATACTTAAAATCAGGCAGATATACATTAACTTTTCCCTTTAAAAGTTTGAGGCTTTCGATGCTTTCGTAGGCAGAAGAATTCCATACGACGGGCAAAGGCGACTTATCTAAAATCTCGGCAAGCTGTTTTGTGTAATGGCTTGGCGTTACAAGATTTATATTGTGTGCGCCTTTTTCTTTAAGCTCATAAAAAATTTCAATAAGCCTTTCTTTTGAAACGTATTCGCCCTTTATTTTATGGGAGATGTCTTCATTTTGGCAAAAAACACAACCCATATTACAGCCTGAAAAGAAGATTGTACCGCTGCCGTTTTTATATGAAACGCAAGGTTCTTCCCCAAAATGCAAAGATGCACGTGCAATTTTAAAGCTTTCGCTTACACCGCAAAAGCCTACAGCCGTTTTTCTTTCAATATTACATTTTCGAGGGCAGATGTTACATTTCATAATAAAATCCTTTAAAAAAAGACGGAAATAAATCCGTCTTATCAATATGTGTTTTTAGTTCTTGGTATAGGCTCGCAGGTGTAGTTAATACCAAGCTTTTTCAAAACCTTTTCATCGGCAGAGCAAAGCATAACTGATGAGTGAAGCTCGCAACCGCGAAGCCTTATAATAGTATCAAGGGCGGTTGAAGCCTGAGGGTTTACAACTGCGCTTGAAGAAAGTGCAATAAGCATTTCGTTTGAATTTAAGTGGGAGGTTGCTGAACGGAAAGTTTCCCTCTTTAATTTAACGATAGGCTCGATAAAGGTTTGTGCAATTAAGGGCACGTTATCTTCAATGCCTGCCATAACTTTCATAGCATTTAAAAGTGCGGCTGAAACAGAACCTAAAAGTTCGCTTGTTTTGCCTGTTACGATTGTACCGTTATCAAGCTCAATGGCAACAGCATGGTTGTTAGCATCTGCCGCTTTTTTAAGGGCATATTCGATAACCTTTCTGTCAGAAACGGAAACGCCTGCCTGCTGCATAATGGATTCAATTTTTGTTACAGCACTTTCGGAAACAAGGCCCATAACCTTATCGCATTTAACTTTATAATAGCGACGTACGATTTCTTCCTTTGCGGCTTGGCAAACGGCTTCATCATCAAAAATGCAGTTACCTGCCATATTAACACCCATATCTGTAGGTGAATTGTAGGGGCTTTCGCCTAAAATGGATTCAAGCATTGCCTTTAAAAGGGGGAATGCCTCAACATCGCGGTTATAGTTTACCGTCATTTTGCCGTAAGCTTCCAAGTGGAAAGGATCGATCATGTTAAGATCGTTTAAATCAGCCGTTGCGGCTTCGTAAGCAAGGTTTACGGGATGTTTTAAGGGTAAATTCCATACAGGGAAAGTTTCAAACTTTGCATAACCTGCTTTGTTACCGCGCTTATGCTCATGGTAAAGCTGTGAAAGGCAGGTTGCCAATTTACCGCTACCGGGGCCCGGTGCAGTTACGATAACAAGAGGCTTTGTTGTTTCGATAAACTCGTTTCTGCCATAACCGTCTTCAGAAACGATTAACGGAATATTGTTAGGATAGCCAACAATGGGGTAGTGAAGATATACTTTTACGCCATAGTTAGTAAGCTTCTTTTTGAAAATATCAGCAGAGTACTGACCTGTATAGCAAGTCATAACAACACTTGAAACGCTTAACCCTAAAGCGCGGAAAGCGTCAA
>JAZOMK010000416.1:0-7193 GCA_045653985.1 Clostridia bacterium
AAGGCATATATAGCGCTGAAAG
The DNA here is from genome assembly GCA_045653985.1 of Clostridia bacterium. Taxonomy (GTDB): domain Bacteria; phylum Bacillota; class Clostridia; order Christensenellales; family QALW01; genus UMGS1322. The sequence goes on from JAZOMK010000416.1 coordinate 23, forward strand.
CATATCGCATACTTTTAGTATATATCGCAAATTCCGTCAGGAATTTATATCACAGTTCCTTTGCCAACCACCACCGCATAATTCAATAGCCATTTCCTTTATTGTTTTATCCTGCATATTTACTCCATTTTTTGCGATATACTCGTTTCACTCGTGCGATATATTTATTTAAAATGCGATATAACCTCACTTCGTTCGGTTGCGATATGATATAAATTCCACATGCCGTAAGGCATATATCGCGCTGAAAGCATATCGCATACTTTTAGTATATATCGCAAATTCCGTTAGGAATTTATATCGCGGAGCAGTTGTTATACAACTGCTCCCTTGCCCACAACCACCGGATAATTCTCCTGCCCCATCAAAATTTTATTCTTGCGGATAATAACGGATTTATCAATAATGGCGTTATTAAATTGAACCCCGGTTTGAACGAGAGAATTTTGCATGATGATGCTGTTTTTAACAACTGCACCCTCTTCAATCTGCACACCGCGGAAGATTATGCAGTTTTCAACAGTACCGTTGATAATACAACCATCGGCAACTACCGAATTTTTAATATTTGCATTTTCGCCGTAAATAGTAGGAACTTCGTCCTTAACCTTAGTATATACGGGATCGCCCGATTCAAAAAGTTCCTGGCTGATAGGCTGTTTTAAAATATCCATATTGCACTTAAAGTATGATGCAATATTATGAACCCTGCCCACATAGCCTTTATATTCGTAACCGAAAATGCGCAATCTGTCCTTTTCGTGCAACAAAATATCCTTTGCAAAATCGTGCAAGCCGCGCGAAAGACAACGGTTAAGGTGATATTCCAAGAACTCACGTTCCATAATATACGTACCCATTGAAATCTGTGATGAAAATGCACGTGAAGGATCGATTTCAATATCAACAATTCTGCCTACGTTATCCGTTTTCAAGCCAACGTGATGCGCCAAGCTTGCGCAATCGGGCATATTGTTATACATAACGGTGATGTCTGCCGAATTTTTCTTATGAAAATCAAGCATATCATCGAAGGTGGTTTTATACAAAACATCACTACCGCAAATTACAACATAACGACGGTGCGATGCCGAAATGTAGTCAATAATACTGTTTAAAACGTCAAGATCGCCCTGAACATCCAAGCCTGAGCCAACAAGTGGCGGAAGAACTACCAAGCCGTGGCGTATACGGTTTAAATCCCATGCCGCACCTGAACCTAAATGATCCATAAGTGAACGATAATGTGCTTGTGTGGGTATGCCTACACGTTCAATGCCTGAGTTTACCATATTTGAAAGTATAAAGTCAACAAGGCGGTATCTTGAGCCCACGGGTACTGCACCGATAGGTCTGTTCTTGGTAATTTCGCCAAGTTCAAGACCGCTGTTACCTGCCATAATAATGCCTAAAGTATCATTCATTTGTTTCGCCCCCCTGAATATCCTGTTCAACCATCATTTCTCTGCCTACACGCACATTTTTGCCGATGGTAACTTTATCACCTATAAGAGTGATGCCGTTTGTACACATTTTATCCTTTACCCAGGGGATGTTAGGCTCATCAGAGCCGATAACTGCATTTTCACCGATAATGCAGTTGTTTGAAACAACCGCTTTATCAACAACTGCACCTTTTTTTACAACGGTATAAGGCAGAACTATTGAGTTTGTTACAGTTGCGCCATCTTCGACCACAGCGCCCGAAAATAATACTGAATGTTCAACCTTACCATAGACCTTACAGCCTTCCGAAATACAGCAATTTTTAATTTCGGCTTTAGGGGAAATATAATGTCCGGGCAAGCCTTCGTTACGTGAATAAATACGCCAATGTTCATCATACAAATTGAAATTTGGCACAGTACCCAATAAATCCATATTGGCTTCCCAAAGGCTGTAGACGGTACCAACGTCTTTCCAATACCCTTCAAAGGCATAGGCAAACATATTAAGCCCATCATTAAGCATTGCGGGGATAACGTCTTTACCAAAGTCTTTAGAAGAATTTTCATTTGCTTCATCGGCAATAAGATACTTTTTCAATGCCTGCCATGAGAAGATATACACACCCATGCTTGCAAGTGTACTTTGGGGATTCTGAGGTTTTTCGGTAAAATCATAGATTCTGCCATCTTCTTTTGCTGACATTATTCCGTAACGGCTTGCATCCTCTATCGGCACGTTAAATACGGCAATAGTACAATCAGCGCCCTTTTCCTTGTGATAATTAAGCATTCTGCGATAATCCATTTTATAGATATGGTCGCCTGAAAGCACCAAAACATACTCAGGGTTAAACTGCTCAATAAAGGGAATATTCTGGTAAATTGCATTTGCCGTACCTTTATACCATTCACCCGTTTTACCTTTAACATATGGTGGAAGTACGAAAGCACCACCGCGCAATCTATCCATATCCCAAGGCTGACCGCTACCGATATAAGTATTTAATTCAAGCGGACGATACTGTGTTAAAACACCTACCGTATATATACCTGAGTTTGCACAGTTCGACAAAGGAAAATCAATAATTCTGTATTTTCCGCCAAAGGGTACTGCAGGCTTTGCAATTTCTTTTGTAAGTGCGCCTAATCTACTACCCTGCCCGCCGGCAAGAAGCATGGCAACACATTCAACACTATACATTTTACATCCCCCATTTTATAAGTTATAGCCGAAACCTTTTACGGTTTCGGCTTTTGTTTTATTTTTCAAGTTTATAATAGAGTACAGACATTGGCGGTAACGTTACGCGGATGCGGTTTTCAAATTCCGCAGTTTCATTATCGGTAACAATTTCATCAAGCACCGCCATACCATCGCCTGAATATTTTTTATCATCACTGTTAAGTATAAGCTTATAAGTACCTTCTTTAGGTGCTGAAAGCCAATAATCATAACGTTCAACGGGCGTCATATTTATTATGGCAATAACTGTTTCATCATCTGAAAAACGTGCCATTGAGTATACGCTACTATCCTTATCATCAGCATTTATCCACTTGAAGCCATCCCAGCTGTCATCGCGCTCATAAAAAGCGGTATTATCATTATAAAGTGCAAGCAAATCCTTCACTTACGTATAAAGACCGCGGTGGGTTTCATACTGCAAAAGCTTCCATTCTATTTGCTCATAATAGCGCCATTCCATAAACTGACCGATTTCGTTACCCATGAACAAAAGCTTTTTGCCTGGGTGGGCAAACATATAACCATAATATGCTTTTAATGAAGCAAACTTCTGGTAATATTCACCGTGCATCTTATCAAGCAAGCTCTTTTTGCCATGTACACATTCATCATGGGAAAGGGGCAAAATATAATTTTCATTAAAGGCATACATCATTGAGAAAGTCATTTTATTATGTATACCGCTTCTGAAGAAAGGATCAGTTTCCATATACGATAAAGTATCGTTCATCCAGCCCATATTCCACTTATAGTCAAAGCCTAAGCCGCCTTCACTAAGGGGTGCGGTAACTTTAGGATAGTTGGCAGATTCTTCTGCTATCATTAAAGCACCGGGGAACTTTTCTTTTACAATGGAATTAAGTGTTTTTATAAACTCAACGGCATCAAGATCTTCACTTCCGCCATAAGCATTTGGCGTCCATTCTCCTGCATTTTTGCAGAAGTCCAGATAAACCATATTGCTTACTGCATCAACACGCAAGCCGTCAAAGTGGAACTCTTTAAGCCAATAAATTGCGTTTGAAATAAGGAACTGTTTTACCATGGGTGATGCAAGGTTAAACTTTAAAGTACCCCACTCAGAGATATTTGCATCCTTCTCATACAAACATTCGCCATCAAAGAAAGCTAAACCGTGGGCATCTTTGGGAAAATGTGCAGGAACCCAATCAAGGATAACACCAATGGAGTTCTGGTGCATAATATCAACAAAATATTTAAGTTCGGCAGGTGTGCCGTAACGTGAAGTCGGTGCAAAATATCCCGTTGCCTGATATCCCCATGAACCATCGTAAGGATGCTCAGCAAGGGGCATAATTTCAACGTGGGTATATCGGTTTTCTTTCAAAAACTTAACTAACGCATCTGCAACGTCAGCATAAGATAAAATTTCGTTATTATGACCACGCATCCATGAACCCATATGAAGTTCATAAACTGCCATAGGCTGATTTTTTGCCTGCGGTTTTGAGTGCTTTATGCACCATGAAAGGTCATGCCAGCGATAATTATCAACATAAGTCATTGATGCTGTTTTGGGGCGAAGTTCCGAGAATTTCGCCATAGGATCTGCTTTATATAAAACCTTATCATCAGCAGTAGTGATACAATATTTATAAAGACAACCGTTAGGAACGCCCTCAATATAAATTTCCCAGAAATCAGTATCAGGAATTTTGTTCATCAGCGCCTTGTCTTCCTGCCACTGATTAAAATCACCGACAACGCTTACCTTTTTTGCGTGAGGTGCCCAAAGGGCGAAATAAAAACCATCAATCAATCCCGTACTGTTAAAAACAGGACGTGCGCCTAAAATCTCATCAAGATTTCTGTGTGTACCCTCGCAAGCAAGGTAAAGGTCAAAATCGCTGTTCATTCTGCTTTTGGTAAAATTTTCTTTTCCCATATTGGTAGCCTCCCGTATTATATTTATTGATTATATTGTAACAAAATTAAATGTCAATGTCAATATCGGGAAAACAAAAATTTTGTATTTTATTCATTGTTTTTACATAAAAATATGTATATCCATTAAAAATAAGGGTAAAAATACACTTCGGAGGTGTAATTTTTATGAATCTTGGTTCCATAAAAGACAAAACAAGTAAAACAATTTTAAAAAAACGTTCCATCAAAAAAGCGGCAGGTTTGCTTGCCGTATGCTGTGTTGCCGTAATTGCCGTAACAGCAACAGTATCCCTTACTTCTTCTCCTAAAGAAGAACAAACCCCCGTCCTCAGCGCAGTTAAGCCTACCGAAAGTGTAAAAACTAATGGCAAAACTACTGTAAATACGCCAAATTACGTTATATCAAACACGCCTGCGCCCACTTTAGCACCTATGCCTACAGATGCCCCTGCATCATCAGGCGCAACGGTAGTAAGCACGTCAATGATTCTTCCCATAACAAACGGCAACGTGCTTAAAGGATATGCCGAAGAAAGCCTTGTATATTCCCAGACTTTAGACCATTGGGCAACACATACGGCACTTGATATTTCTGCACCATCAGGTACGTTAGTGCTTTGCGCCCTTGACGGAACAGTATCAAACGTCGTTGAAGATGCGTTAATGGGACTTACCGTTACCGTTGCCCACGAATCAGGCATTGAAACAGTATATTCTTCCCTTGATACTATCACCGATGATATTAAAGAGGGTTCGGTTTTATTAAAAGGGCAAGCAATCGGAACTGTCGGCAACAGCGCTTCAAGTGAATCTTCCGATGGCGTCCATCTGCATTTTGAAGTAAAGAAAAACGGCAAAACAGTAAATCCGCAAAACTATTTAAGTGGGTTTGGGAAATAGAAAAAAGGCTATCGCAATGATAGCCTTTCCACTTTTTATCTGCCGTGAATTTCAATGCCGGGTTTAATATTTTCCTTTCCCATAAGCTCCGTTACGGTTACAACCTTATAGCCTTGTGCGTAAAGTTTTTCCATAATAATCTTAAATGCCTGATATGAGTTTTCATAAAGCTCGTGCATCAAAATTATTTTACCGGGGCCAACAGTGTTCATTACGTTATTAACGATAATATTGATTTCTTCCTGCTGATTATCACCGGTGCTCTTGTGGCGCCAATCCTCGGAATCAACAGTCCATTGAACAACCGTATAAGGACAACTACTGATACGTGCGCTGGTAATAGCTCCACCGAAAGGACGCATCATTGTAGGTTCTTTACCCGTATATTTTTTAATTACTTCTGCAGTTTTTGTAAGTTCTTCCATATAGCGCTCGTCTGAGCATTTATTATAGTAAGCTTCTGCAAGGTGCGTATAGCCGTGAATCTGAATTTCACAGCCTCTGTCCTGCGCATATTTAAGCATCGGTCCTGTTGTTGAGTTTACTCTGTTACCTACAATAAAGAAGGTTGCGCCTGCGTTATACTGTTTGCAAACATCAGCAAGTAATTTTGTGTATTTTGAATGCGGACCGTCATCAAAGGTAATCGCAACTATCTTTTCACCGTTATTCTGCGGTTTTTTGGTAGGAGTTACAGTTACGATAGGTGATTTTGTTGGTGCTGTCGTAGGTGTTTTGCCGGGTGTTATATTTGGTGTATTTTCAGGTGTTGCTTCAGGTGTAGTTTCAGGTGTGGTTTCAGGTGTTATAATAGGTGTAGCTTCAATATAAGGTGTTTTTACGATTATACCGTTTACACCTGTGCCAACCTCTTTAAATTCAAAAGGCTCAGAAAAATCATAAGCATAGGTTACGATATATTCGCCATTTGCCGTAAAGTAAACTGCATCTGCCTTGTAATTATCTATAAACGTGTTTGCCGTTGCCTGAAGGATAAGCTTCTGCATTGCAGGCTCTGAAGATATAATATAATCCCTGAACACATCATTAAAATCAATAGAAAGTTTGCGGTAAGAATCCGAACCCTCGTTTTTAAAATCAATAATAGAGGCATCTTCGGGCAGAACGTCATTCTCCTTTAAAAACGCAATTAACGAAGCCGAAGAAAATTCTTCTGCTTTAACTTGTTTTGCTATGATTACGTCATCTGCAATATAGTAAATTGTAAGCAGTATATTTTCAGCACACCCTACAAGAATAAGGCAAGGTATAATCATGCAGATTAACAGACTTTTTAGTATTTTTCCCATGTATATTGTACCTCAGATGTGATTTTTATATATTATACCACAAAACAATGTAAATGTATATACTCTTTTGTCGAAAATTCTTAAAAAATTCAGTTGCAATTTCTGGAAAAAGTGCTAAAATATAAGTATAAATATGGGGATATAGCTCAGTTGGTAGAGCGGTTGCTTCGCATGTAACAGGCCGACGGTTCGAATCCGTTTATCTCCACCAAAAAAAGAACGAAGATTTCTCTTCGTTCTTTTTTTATACGCACATTATTTCAGATATTTTTTCAAGACCCTTTCTTACTTCATCATCATTTTTAAAGGCTTTGCCTTCGTAGGCGAAATATCCGTTATAGCCTTCTTCTTTAAGCATT
>JAZOMK010000417.1:0-3608 GCA_045653985.1 Clostridia bacterium
CGGCTTAGTTACCTATGACAGAGAGATTGTAAAATTCAGCAACCGTTTAAAAACGATTTGTGAAAAATTTTACAAAGAAATAAAATAAATGCTTGATTTTCAACGAAAAATGTAGTATATTAGATACATAAAAATAAAGGAGAGATTTTTTATGAAAAAGTTTTTTAAAGAATTTAAAGAATTCATCAGCCGTGGTAACGTGCTTAACCTTGCAGTAGGCGTTATTATTGGTGCCGCATTCCAGAGCATTGTTAAATCCTTAACAGATGACATCATCTCACCCGTTATCGGTCTTATCTTCAAAACCGATTTCAAGGATATGGCAATCGTAGTAAAAGAAGCAGGTATTGACATGGAAACAGGAGAGATAATTCCTGAACTTGCTATCAGATACGGTGCATTTATTACTGCTGTTATCAACTTTATTATCATGGCATTTGTTGTTTTCCTTATTGTTAAGGGTGTAAACAAGCTTATGGATCTTGGCAAGAAGCCTGAAGCACCTGCAGCACCCGTAGCACCTACAACAAAGAAGTGCCCTTACTGCATGAGCGAAATCGCAATCGAAGCAACACGCTGCCCCCATTGCACATCAGAAATCAAGGAATAATAAAACGTTATATAAATTAAAAATGGCTATCGTAAAGATAGCCATTTTTTGATTTTATTTCTTCTTTTTCTTTGCTACTATGATTGTAACAGCAGCGCCGATAATTATAACTGCTGCGCCACAAGCAATAACAATGGGAAGCCAATCAAATTTGTTGGTGTCGCCTTCAGGTACGGGAGAGGGAACGATAATGTCGCTTTCGCCTGAAGGAGGTGTGGTTGTAGGTGTTGTTTCAACAGTACCTTCAGTATCAGGTGTTGCTTCAGGTGCTGCGGTAAATGCGCGTTCCTTTGCGCGTGCTAACGCATCAAGACGCTCGGTATTAGCTTTAATTGTGCCGTCCTCATTGTAGATAGGATTGCCGTTTTCATCAACTGCTAAGGTGGGGCAGAGCCAACCGCCTTCTTCATGCTCATTCCAACCATATGATAAAACCATATTTGTTTTTGAGTTTACCATAGTGTTAGCATAGGTGATAATGTTTACCATATGATTCTCAAGCTCTTCCATTGTAGGCTCAAGAGAGTATAAGTTCTTATAAGGCTTATCGCTGTCATTTGTTGCGTTGGGATCACCATCAACCCATGTAACGCCTGTTTCGATACGCGCTCTTGTATCTCTACCGGTCTGGATTGCAGGGATAATATCAACGTTATAAGCTAATGCTAAAGCACCCATTTTTGTTGTGGCTTCTTCTGTACGCTTTGCAATCTTTTCAAAAGGTTCAGCAGTAGCCTGAGCATTTAAGCTGTACCAAGAAATACCGTCAATACCCTTTTGAACGTTAGTGGCGAAAACGTTAAGGTCATCAGTTACCAACATACCAACGATATATAAGGATTCGGTAATGCCTGCCTTTGCGGCATCTTTTCTTAATTTTTCAATGGATTTTGCATCCCAGTTAGAGCTTTTTACTTCATAAAGGAATACAACGGGTCTGCCATCAACGCGGAGGTAGCAGGAATCCTTCATTGCCTCATAAAGCTCCTGCATTGATTTATCTGAACGTATGCGCTCAAGAATACAGCTGTATTTGATGATATCTTTCTTTTCACTTAAAAGATGATACTTTCTGGGCTGGCTCATAGGATCGGTGGTTTCGTACCAGAGGTATGCAAAGTAATCAAGACCGCCTGCAACTGCATATTCAGCTTCCTTTTCCCAAGTTTCAACGGTGTACTTGGGGAAAGCAATGGTGTTATCTTCGTTTACTACTGAGAAGAAAGGTGCCTGACCATGGTATTTTGCAGGTGAAAGTACGCGTGCTACCTGGCTTGCAGGATCCATGCCATCGGGGGTGGATTCAGTAAAAGCATCCCAACGGATAGTACCAACTAAAGTTTGTTCAAAACGTGTAACAGGTGTTTTTTCAGGAATTTCTACGTCTTCAGAAGGTGATAATTCGTCAGGGTGAACCGTGCCGATATAAACGTTATCAATATAGATAATGCTATTATTTGAAAGTTCGCTGTTCTGGTTCTGATAGATACCGTCAAAGCAAAGTTTCCAAGGTTCTGAAGATTCTAAATCTTCTTCAAAAACTTCAAATGAGAATGTTACTGTTGACCATTCGCCTGCTGCTACGCTTACTGCGCCGAGAGAACAGTAGTTTACGTCATCATTTGCACAAAGTGAGAAGCCTTCGGGGGTGTTGGTACGGATTCTGATAAGACCAACAAAAGCCTGCTCACAGAAAATATCCATTGAACCGTAGATAGTACATTCTTCATCAACGTTCTTCTGAACTGCTGAACGGATATCAAACACGGGGGAAGCATAAGTTACGGAAGTATCAAGATCAGAATAGCAAAGAACTTTGCCTTCGCCCATGGGGTTATCAACAACGCTGATTTTGCCTTTTGCCAATGCGCTCCATGAAGTGGTGCCGTTTTCAAAAGTTGAGTTTGATTCTTGTACGAAGTTTAAGTTTTCGCCATTGTTTGCAGGGCCTTCAATTTCAATATCCATCTGATTTTCATCATATGGGCAATCTTCTTCAAAACCAACGTAGAAGTTATCAATATAAATTGCTTCAAGAGTGCTGCCGTTTAAATTATCAAAGCAGATGTTCCAAGGTTCGTTAGAAGAAAGGTCCATTTCAGTTACTTCAAATGAGAAGGTTACACGTGTCCATTCGCCTGCATATGCGTTAGCTTTGCCGAGCATGCAGAATGCTTCGCCAAGCTCAGCACATAATGAAAAGCCTTCGGATGTTTTTGTACGGATGCGAATCAATGCGTTTGCGATATCATCGTTCTTTGTAAAAATGTCAAAAGAGCCATAAACGGTTGTTTCTTCCGTTACGTTATCAAGAACGTAAGGACGAATGTCAATCTGAGGTGAGGCATAGCTTCTGTCGGGGTTATTTGAATAGCAAAGAACCTTGCCCTCGCCTGTGGGGTTGTTGGCAACTTTTACAGCACCACCGCCGACAGTTGTCCATGTGGGTGTGCCTGATTCAAAGGTTGCGTTGTTTTCAGGAATGAAGTTTTCTTCATCAGCGGCAACCGTAAAGGTTATAATGCCTGAAAATAAACACAAAACCAATAAAATTGATAAGATTTTTTTCATAGAATTGTTCCTCCTCGTTTTGTTGTTTTATATTATAACACACATATTTATATATTTCAATAATTTTGCGAGGTTTTCTTATATGAATATGGCATTTTGTGCGAATTTTAAGACAAAAATACGGCTATCATAAAGATAGCCGTTAAAATTTTTTATTTTTTCTTTTTCTTCGTTATTATGATTGTAACAGCAGCACCGATAATGATAACAGCCGCACCGCAAGCAATAACTATGGGAAGCCAATCGGATTTGTTGTTGTCGCCTTCCGGTTCAGGTGAGGGAACAATAATGTCGCTTTCGCCTGAAGAAGGTGTAGGTGCAGGTGTTGCGGTGGAAATATCTGTGGTAGCACCGCTTAATGCACGCTCCTTTGCACGTTTTAAAGCATCAAGACGTTCAGTATTGGCTTTAATTGTGCCGTCCTCAT
>JAZOMK010000418.1:0-3069 GCA_045653985.1 Clostridia bacterium
ATTCAACGCGTTTAAGTACTTGTTCAATATCTTTTTTACGTTCAAGATACTTTTTCTCAACCTTTTCGCTCTCTATCTGATACAGTTTTTCTGCTTCTGCTACTTTATTTTCAGCACGAAGTACTATATCTCTCGCAGCAAGTTCCGCATTTATAAGCGTGTCCTCAATTAGAGATTGTTTATTTTCCAATTCTGATTTTTGCAAAATAGCAGCAGCAAGATGGCTTTTAAGTGTATCAACCTCATTTTCAAGCCTTGATATTTCACTTTCAAGTTTTTTTACACACTGCTCTACTTCAAATCTATTGTAACCTTTTCTTTCAATAGTAAAAGGTGTAGAAGTTTCTTTCATATTAAACCTTCATTTCTGAAATTTTAAAATTCGTCATCAAGCATAAAGCCTTCGTCGTTAGCTTCTGTTACAATATCATCAGACTTATCAATATATGTCTGATTAGATGCAAAAAGATAAATGCTTCCCTTTGAAACTTCAGTAACCTGAGCATCGCTTGCATAAGCGGCACCACTCATAAAATCAAGGATACGCTGACCAACACGTCTATCAACCTTGTCCAACTTTATAATAACGTGTTTGTGCTGAATAAGCTGCATAACAAGAGGCTGTGCATCATTATAAGTTTTAGGCGAATAAATAACAACGCTCGATCTTACCCCACCATTTCTATCTTGAACAGGAACAACCTTAGGCTTACGTGCCCTACGTGTTTTTTCTTCTTCGTAAACTTCTTCACGACGTGATCTTACAGGTGCGTCAATCTCCTCACCATCAAAATATTCTTCTTCATCTTCGTATTCATCAGCACCGCCAAATCCAAAGAATTCTAAAAACTTGTTTCTTTTTTCGTGTGACATAATAAGTCCCCCTAAATTTTATAATTTCTTTCGCCAAATAAAATAGTACCTAAACGAATCATTGTTGAACCTTGCCTGATTGCGTTTTCATAATCTCTGCTCATTCCCATTGATAATTCACAAAAATCATTTCCAAATTTCGTTTTCCCGACTTCCAACATAGTAAACATTTTTTCAAAATATTTATTCTGTTCTGCATCATTTGCATCAGCAGGAGCAACAGTCATAAGTCCTATAGGTTTAATATACCTAAAATTCTGCAAAATGTCAAGAAATTCTGTTAATTTATCAGGTAAAATTCCTGATTTTGTTGTTTCACAACCAATATTTACTTCAATAAGAACCTTTTTCTCTTTAATTTCATTTTTAACGCAGAATTTTTCAAGTTCTTCTGCAAGAGAAATCCTATCCAAAGAATGTATTAAAGAGACTTTATCTGCTATATATTTAACTTTATTTGTCTGCAGTTGACCAATTAAATGGAATTCGGCATTTTTATCAATATTTTCATACTTTTCTAAAAATTCCTGAACTCTGTTTTCGCCAATAATTTTTGCACCTGCTTTTATAATTCGATTTATCTCATCAGGTGTTCTTGTTTTTGTAACAGCAATGACCTTAATATCTTCAGTTTTTCTACCACATTGTGTACAAATTCTATCAATATTAGTTTGAACTGCATCATATCTTTCTTCTATTGTCATTTATATACCTTCTGTCCTACCTGAAGTTGCTCATCCGTATTAAAGATTGCAATGTCCTCATCATGATATAATACTTCAACCTGAATTCGTATTTTCTGATCATTATTTTCTATAAAAATGCTATCATTTTCAACAAATTCGCTTTCAACACAGAAGCCTTCAATTCGTTGACCAACAAAAAAGTCAGTAATCCTCATATCCGAATATTTTTCAACATTATCATTAAAACTAAAAACAAGCAAATATCCGCTTTTATCTTCTTTTATTTCTTCAAGATAACCTTCTTCCCACTCAGTTTCATTTCCAATATAAACAGGATATGAATTTCCCGCGGCAAATTTGGACGCATCTTCAACAACAACCAACGAATACCACTTGGTGTCCTTTACAATTTTATATCCATATAAATTATTTTCGTACTCTTCCTTCATTAAGTTAGTAACATCTTTACATGAATAGTTTTGTACATTTTCAATGCCAAATTCTTTTTCGTATCCATCACAATAAAAACCAATATAGCCATCACCGTGCGCATCAAACGTATCACACCAAGATTTTAATGATTCTGTTAAGCTTATTTCATCGGCATATAAGCCTTGTAAATAATCATTATTTTCTGTATTGTAGGTATTTCGGATATACGTTTGTCTCGCCATTATCAGATCGCAAATTTCACAATAAAGCTCAATATAGTTTTCGTTTGCTTCCGACATTTTCTTTATAATAACATCAATTTCAAAATCGTAATCACGTATTTTTTTGTCATCAAATTCAGTTATAATGTTCTGATTCTGATAAGTAACAATATTTTTTTCCGTTTCAATTAATTTTTCTAACGAAGATTTAATATATCCTTTTTTATATCCTGTTGCAATATTTGTTCCTGCAACAACAAATTGACCATCAACAACATTATTAAAAAGTGTTTTTTCGTATTGTGAAAGATCTATAAAACTTTCATCTCTAAAAATAACACCTTCGCCTTTTATGCCTTCGTATCGAATTTCATAAATTATTTCATCAGTTTTAGGAACTAAAATATAAACAAAAACAGAAACAATGCTGATAATTAAAATAACTGCAATAATAAGCAAAATAATTCTATTTTTATTCACTTTATTATTTACCATAAAAACTCCTTAATATATAACCGAATTATCCTCTGGCAGTGCATCATCCTCAACTGCATATTTTAAGTCAAGATAATATTCAGCAATCTCTTTAACTGTAGAACTTGCCATTGAGCCTGATCTACCATTGGGAATATAAACAACTATTGCAATTTCAGGCTTCTCATAGGGTGCAAAGGCAACAAACCACGCATTATCTTCAAGGTTAATTTGAGATACCTGTGCTGTTCCCGTCTTACCACCTAATTGTTCTTTATACTTAAATTCATCGAAATAGTTTCGTGCAGTTGAAGAATATCTATCTTCACTTTCATTAACCATGTCTCTCATACCACGCTTAATAACATCAAGATTTTCTTGTT
>JAZOMK010000419.1:0-21253 GCA_045653985.1 Clostridia bacterium
GATAAAAATGGGCATCACAGCATTGGGTTTCTTCAAGAATGATGCAGTTTTTCTTTTTTAAGGCATAGCCCATTGAACTGTAGCCTGAGCCGATAATTAAAGTGTCATAAACGTGCATAAGACTCACCTTTTTTCGTTTTATGGTAAAAGTATAACATATGGAGATGCAAAAATCAACGAATTTTCACAGCAAATTGATTTTAAAATAAAAAGTAATTTTACTGCTACATTTTTATTGCAAAAACTTGAATTATATAATATAATATATAACTATGAGATATTGTTTTAATTTATGTAGTGAGGCAGAAACCATTGCCTTAGGCGAAAAAATCGCTAAAAACTTAATAAAAGGTGCTTTTATTGCCCTTTCGGGTGATTTGGGTGCAGGCAAAACCGTATTTGTAAAAGGTCTTGCAAAGGGGCTTGAGGTTGAAGAAAGGATAGTAAGCCCTACCTACACCATAATGTGCCAATATTTCGGCAAAAAAGAGCTGTATCATTTTGATTTGTATCGTATTACTGAAGATGATTGTTACGATTCAGGCTTTGATGATTTCTTTTTTGATGAAAATGCCGTTTGCGCGGTGGAGTGGAGTGAAAGGCTTACAAGTTTCCCTAAGCACAAAATGACGGTGCATATTGAAAAAACGGGGGAGAACACCCGTAGGGTAACTGTAGATGACGATAATAATTTATTAGGTGAAGGTTTATGAATATTCTTGCAATAGATACTTCAAGCGTATATGCATCTTCCGCCATTATGCGTGATGGCGTTGTGATTTCTGAAAAGGTATTATCATGTGGCCTTGTACATTCAAAATCCGTTATGCCGTTAATTGAGGATGCGTTAAAAAGCGTGAATATGGATATTGAGGAAATTGATGTATTTGCGTGTGTGGCGGGGCCCGGCTCATTTACGGGGGTAAGGATTGGCGTTTGTGCAATAAAAGGTCTTGCACAAAGCTTAAATAAACCTTGCGCGCAAGTGAACTCGCTTGATTGTTTAAGTTTAAATTCTGATGCTGAGTACGTTTGCCCCATAATGGATGCAAGGCGTGGGCAGGTGTACTGTGCAGTATATAAAAACGGCGAAATTATAAGGGACTATGATGTTTGCCCTATTGAAGACGTCCTTGAATTTTTAAAAGGCAAAAAATGCACTTTTACGGGCGATGGTATTTATGTTTTCAAAGAGGTTATTGAAAATGCGCTTAATGAAAACGCACTTTTTACAAAACCACAGCATACTTATTTAAGGGCATCGTCAGCATTATATATTGCCCAAAAAATGGCAAAAGAAGATAAGCTTCTTTCAGCGGCGGCACTTGATGCCATATATTTACGAAAGCCTCAGGCGGAGAGGGAATATGAAAGCAGAAATTCATAATCTTGAAGAAAGATTTTTAGATGAAATTGATATAATTGAAAAGGCTTCTTTTAAGTTTCCGTGGTCAAAGCTTTCTTATTATGTTGAAATGGTTGCGCCTGATGCAATTTACAAGGTTATAACTGTTGATGATGAGGTTGTTGCTTATGGTGGTTTTCATCATATCATTGATGAAGCACACATAACTAACGTTGCCGTTAAAGAAAGCTTCAGGCATCAGGGCTTTGGCAAAATGCTTATGGATGCTTTGATAAATGAGGCAAAGGAAAGAAAAATCGTTGCGATGACGCTGGAGGTACGCGTTTCCAACGTAAATGCAATAAAACTTTACGAGGGATTCGGTTTTAAAAGCGCAGGAGTACGTCCTAAATATTATCCCGATGGTGAGGATGCCTTTATTATGTGGCTGGAGGATATTTCAGGTTGATAATTGATGTTGATAATTTTAAAATAAACTATATAACCGAAGGCGCAGGGGAAGATGTTGTTATCCTCCATGGCTGGGGTTATGATATAACGCTTCTTGAAAGGCTTAAAAATGCCCTTACGGATACTTATCGCGTAACGCTTATTGATTTGCCGGGGCATGGCTTATCAAGTGAACCCACCGAACCCATAACAGTTTATGATTATGCTGATATAGTTGAAAAGACACTTGATAAGCTTAATATAAAGTCCGCGTATTTTATCGGTCATTCTTTCGGTTGCAGGCTTTCAATAATAATCGCATCAAGAAATGATGAAAGAATTAAACGAATGGTGCTTTGCGGTGCGGCAGGCATTAAAAGCAAACGCGATTTTAAGTATTACGTTAAAGTATACACCTACAAAATGGGCAAGTTCTTTTTAAAGACCTTTAACCCTAAAAAGTTTGAGGAATGGAAGAAGAACAAAGGCTCGGAAGATTATAAAAAGCTTTCAGACACAATGAAAGCAACCTTCTCAAAAATAGTAAATGAAGATTTAACTTATCTTTTAGATAAAATCAAAGCGCCCACCTTCCTTGTGTGGGGCGAGCTTGATACGGCAACGCCTTTATATATGGCTGAAATTATGGAAAAGAAGATTCCTGATTGCGCAAAGGCGGTATATCTTAACAGAACACATTATGCCTTTCTTGAAGAAATGCCAAGAACGGTTGCCATTGTAAAGACGTTTTTTAAGGAGTAAAAAATGGAGTTTATAGGAATAGGCATTGCAGTTGTAATTACTGCTGTTGCACTTCTTTTTGCAAAATATTATATACATATGCTTCAGCTTGAGGGGTATTTTGTTTCCCAGTATATTCCACATCTGTTTGCAAGGATAAAAAATCCAAAATTCTTGTTTAAACCTCAAAAGGCAAAGAAGCCGCTGGTGTTTACGGCAAGAATTAAAAGGCTTTATTTTTGCCTTTTCGTGCTTACGCTTATCTTAAACGTTGCTGTAGGCGTATGGGGCAAGATATATCTTTTTCCCTTAATGCTTTTAACGTTGATTGGTGTTTCGGTGTTAGTGCTTTTTTCTTGCTTAATAATGATTCCCATTGAGAAAAGCATAGCAAAGTGGTACGTAAATGATGCTAAAAAGCGCCTTGACGCAAGAAAAGATTTAAAAATAGTTGCTATTACGGGCAGTTATGGTAAAACAAGTACAAAATTCATTTTATCAACAATTTTAAGTGAAAAGTTTGCTTGCCTTACACCTCCATCAAGCTACAATACTACAATGGGTGTTGTACGTGTTATAAGGGAAAGACTGCAGCCTGATGATGAAGTTTTCATCTGTGAAATGGGCTCAAGGCATATTGGCGATATTAAGGAAATCTGCGATTTTGTTCATCCCCATAACGCATTGATTACTTCAATAGGCCCACAGCACCTTGATACTTTCGGTTCTATTGAAGGCGTTAAAAAAGGTAAGTTTGAACTTATCGAAGCTTTGCCTGAGGACGGCTTGGCAGTTTTTGCTTCAAGCAACGAGCATATATTGGAGCTTTTTGAGAAATCTGATAACAGAAAAATTACGGCAGGCTTTAATGATAATGATGCCGTTCGGGCAGAAAATATTGCAGTAGGCTGTTCGGGTAGTGCGTTTACACTTTGCTATAAGGATGAAAAAATTGAGTGCGTAACAAAGCTTTTAGGCAAGCACAATATTTCAAATATTTTAGTTGCCGCCGCAATGGCTCTTGAAATGGGACTTACTATGGAAGAAGTGCAAAGGGGTATTTCAAAAATACAACCGGTTGAACATAGACTTCAGATTGTAAACCAAAGACCTGTAACGATAATTGATGATGCTTTCAACTCATCCCCCAATGGCGCATCTGCCGCTTTGGATGTTTTAGGTGCATTTACCGGCAGAAGAATTATCGTAACACCCGGTTTTGTTGAGCTTGGTAAGGATCAGGACAAATATCATTTTGAACTTGGCAAAAAGATAAAAGAAAATGCTGACGTGGCAATTTTAGTAGGCAAAAAGCGTACCGAAAAAATAAAAGAGGGAATTGGCGAATTTAAAGGCGAAGTATACCAAGTTTCCTCATTGACAGAAGCTACGGCACTTTTACATAAAATAACCTTTCAAGGCGACGTTGTTTTATTTGAAAACGACCTTCCCGATAACTTTAATGAGTAAGGAGATATAAGATAATGTTAAACATTGCAGTATTTTTCGGCGGTAAAACTGTTGAGCATGATGTTTCGGTTGTAACGGCACAACAGCTTATACAGAATATGGATAAAACTAAATTCAATCCCGTACCCGTATATATTACACGCGAAGGCGATTGGTATTCAGGGGAAAAGTTAAATAAAATCGAAGCATTTAAAAACTTTGATAAGGGCGACAAAGAGGTTACAAGAGTGTATCTTCCTGCAAACACCCGTATTAAACAGCTTTATCGTTTTAACCCTGAAAAGAAAGGTCTTTTCAAAAAGGAAAATAACGTTTATATGCCCATTGATGCGGCAATTATCGCAATGCACGGCTTAAATGGTGAAGATGGTACGCTTCAGGGCCTTCTTGAACTTGCAGATATCCCTTATACTTCATCAGGTGTTTTGGGTTCAGCCTCAGGTATGGATAAAATCTTAATGAAGGCGGTATTTATGGGCGCAGGCTTCCCTGTATTACCCTATACTTATTTTGACCGCGATGCCTTTAAAAAGGATAGTGATGAGGTTCTTGATAAATGCGAAAAAGCAGTTACCTATCCTATGTTTGTAAAGCCTTCAAACCTTGGTTCATCAATCGGCATTTCAAAGGCACATAACAGAGAAGAACTTAAAAAGGCCATTGAAGTTGCAATGGAATATGACAGAAGAATTTTAGTTGAGCAAGGCATTGATTCACCTAAGGAAATCAACTGTTCAGCAGTTGGCTTTGGTGATGATGTAAAAGCTTCTGTTTGCGAAATGCCTTATAACAGCGATGAGTTTTTAACTTTTTCAGACAAATATCTTAATGGCGGAAAAAATCAGGCAGGTATGGAAGCCTTATCAAGACGTATCCCTGCACCTATCCCTGATGAAATGACAAAGAAAGTTCAGGAAATGACAGTTAATGCCTTTAAGCTTATGGATTGTAAAGGCGTTGTACGTATTGACTATATGTGCGATAAGGATTTAAACGAGCTTTATATAAACGAGATAAACACGATTCCCGGCTCGTTTGCATTCTATCTTTGGGAGCCTTTGGGAATTTCTTATGATAAGCTTATTGAAAAGCTTATTGATGTTGCATTTACAGCACATAAAGATAAAAAGAAAAACAACTTTGCTTTTGATTCCGAAATCATCGCAGGCTTTGCACGTAACAGTCAGAAAGCAGGCAAGTTTGGCGGCAATAAGTTTGGTAAATTATGAAAAAGTTAGTTTGTATAATTTTATGCCTTTTTCTTCTGACGGGTTGCGTATCGTCAGAGAAAAAGGAAATCGTAAGAAATACGCTTAAAAATTATTTCAATGCTTTAATTGCACGTGAATATGATAAGGCAAACCTAATGGTAATTTCAGGGGACGAAAATATATCCCATGAAATTGAAGGGACAAGCGTCAATGATGTTATATTCAGCGATATTTCCTATGAAATATGGGATATTACCGAGGAAGAAGAGTATCTTTGCGCTGAAATTGTTGTAACACAGATAAGCCTTCACAGCGCGTATACTGAAACGGTTAAGGAATATGCGGCTTACGTTGAAACGGTAAAAAGCCAGAATAAGGTTTTTACCGATGAAGCACTTGAAGATAAGTGGAATGATATTTTTTATAAATACGTTTCAAAAGTAACGGACAAGGTTTCGTTAAAATGCAACGTATATATATTGGCAGAAGAAAATAAAAACCCCGTAATTGTAATGACAAAGGAATTCAGAAATTGCCTTTTCGGGGGAGAACTTGATGCGATAAACGCATTACAGAAAGGATAAGAAAATGAGCGAATTAAAAATCAAATTACTTGAGCTTTTACATGACGATGCCTTTTTAACAAAGGATAAGCTTGCAATTATGCTTGATAAGGACGAAACAGAAATTGAAACTGCAATTAAAGAACTTGAAGACAATGGCGTTATAATGGGCTACGGCGCAATAATTAACACGGAAAAGTTAAACAACGATAACGTTTCGGCCTTAATTGAGGTAAAAATTACACCACAGCGCGACAGAGGCTTTGATGCTATTGCAAGAACCATTTATTCATTCCCTGAAGTTAAATCCTGCTACCTTATGAGCGGTGCGTATGATTTAATGGTTATTGTTGAAGGCGAAAATATCCGCCAGGTTGCAAACTTTGTTTCATCAAAACTTTCGGTGCTTGATAACGTTTTAAGCTGTGCAACACACTTCATCCTTAAATGTTATAAGCAGGATGGCAACGTGTTTGCTGAAAAGAGTGATGATAAACGTCAGGCGGTGTCTCCGTGAATTGGCAAGATAAAATCTCAAAAACGGTAGGGGCAATACCCCCTTCGGGCATCCGTAAGTTTTTTGATATTGTTAAAACAATGCCCGATGCAATTTCCCTTGGTGTTGGCGAACCTGATTTTATTTCGCCTTGGCACATCCGCGAGGCAGCCATTGAGTCAATAAGAAATGGCGAAACGGCTTATACCTCCAATGCGGGTAGCCCTGAATTAAGGACGAATATTGCAAAATATATGGATGTAAGATTTTCGCTTTCTTACGATCCTATGACGGAAATAATCGTTACGGTAGGCGCATCGGAAGCCATTGACCTTGCAATGCGTGCGTTGCTTGAACCGGGGGATGAGGGTATTATACCTGACCCCAGTTACGTTTCATATGTGCCCAACGTAACAATGGTACACGGCGTACCCGTACCTGTACCCACAAAGGCTGAAAATGATTTTAGAATAACGCCTGAAGAAATTGAAAATGCCATAACAGAAAAAACGAAGGCTATAATTTTGCCATATCCCAATAACCCCACAGGCGCTGTGATGGAAAAGCATCATCTTGAAGAAATTGCAAAGGTTATTAAAAAGCACGACCTTATAGTTATTTCTGATGAAATTTATGCTGAGCTTTCTTACGGCATTACACACGTTTCAATAGCAAGTATTGAAGGTATGCGTGAGCGCACAATCGTTATCAACGGCTTTTCAAAGGCTTTTGCTATGACCGGTTGGCGCGTTGGCTTTGTTTGCGCACCCGCTGAAGTGCTTTCCGTAATGCTTAAAATACATCAGTACGTAATTATGTGTTCTTCAACAATGAGCCAGGCAGCAGCAAATGAAGCCCTTGAAAGAGCCTTTGAAGATAACTTCAAGGATGTAAAGCATATGCACGATGATTACGATATGCGCAGGCGTGTTATTTATAGGGCACTTAATGATATGGGGCTTACGTGCTTTGAGCCTAAAGGTGCATTCTATATTTTCCCTTCAATAAAGTCAACGGGACTTACAAGCGAGGAATTTGCAAAAAAATTGCTTGAAAGTCAGCACGTTGCAGTTGTGCCCGGCACAGCCTTTGGCGTAAGCGGTGAAGGGTTTGTACGTTGCTCATATGCTTCAAGCCTTAAAAACATCAATGAGGCAATGGAAAGAATAAAGAAGTTCCTGGAGGAGTTAAATGCTTAATATTGTATTGGTTGAGCCTGAAATTCCTTATAATACAGGCAATATTGCAAGAACTTGTGCGGCAAGCGGAGCATCACTTCACTTAGTAAGACCTTTAGGGTTTTCCTTAGATGATAAAAATCTTAAACGCGCAGGTCTTGATTATTGGGACTTATTGGATATAAGCTATTACGATAGCTTTTTAGAAGTTCGCAACAAGTTTAAGGATGCACCCTTCTTTTATGCTACCACAAAGGGCGGCAAAATATATTCTGATGCAAAAATTCCTGACGGCAGTTTTATAGTTTTCGGCAAGGAAACAAAAGGCTTGCCTGAGGATCTTTTAAAGGCAAATCTTGATTCCTGCATCCGCATACCTATGGTAGATGGTGCAAGGTCGTTGAACTTATGCAACAGCGTTGCAATAGTTCTTTATGAAGGATTAAGGCAGAATAATTTTGAAAATATGCTTCTTTTTGGCAAACTGAAAGATGATATAGGCAGAATATGATTTCGGAAAATTTCCGAAAATGTAATTGTTGACATTACTATTATATATATTGTATAATTATAGCATTAAAAAACGGAGGTAGTATATGAAAAGAATTTTAGCGACACTTTTGATTGCGATAATGTTTTCAACTGCTGTTTTTACAGGTGTAAGCGTTTTTGCTGAAGAAGCCGATTATACCGTTGAAAAATATAACGTTGTAGAAATCACAATGATAAGTGCAAAAAAATACGAGAATCCATATGTTGATATTACTATTGATGCTGTATTTACCCATGAGGACGGCACAACAATAACAACACCGGGTTTTTGGAAAGAAAGTAATACCTGGGCAGTTCGTTTTAACCCCAATAAAACGGGTAAGTGGAATTATATAATAACTTGTTCAGATGCTGAAAACGAAAGACTTCATAATATTTCAGGCATAGTGCTTTGCGTGGAAAATGACGGCTCATCAGAATTTGAAAAGCATGGTTTTGTCAAAATCTCAGAAAACGGCAGATACTTTACTTATGATGATGGTACGCCCTTCTTCTGGATTGGCGATACTAACTGGCAAGCGCCTAACTATGTGCAAACAACTGCTTGTAACTATCCCGGTTGCAGATGCGGTAATCAGTTTAAGCATGAAGTAGATAACAGAGTTGCAAAAGGCTTTAACGTATATCAGACTTATTTTGATTCGGCAATGTCAGACGGTGGCGGACAGAACGGCAAACTTCCCGCTATCTGGAAAACCAAGTTCACAATGCCTGCAACAGACGTGTTTAATGAAAAAATCGACTATATGTTTGAATATCTTTATGAAAACGGCATGGTTGCAGCTTTAGGTTTTGGTGTGCATACTGCTACTACAGATAATATTAAGGAAGAGGATTTCCTCCGCTTTGTACGTTATATTGTTGCGCGTTACAGCTGTTATTCCATTGCATGGATTTCAGGCCAGGAAATTACAAACAACAAAGAATCTGCCAAAAATCCCGGCAGAAGTGCTATGGATATGTACGTTGAAGCATCAAAGCTTGTAAGCGAGCTTGATTGTTATAATCATCCCAACGGTGCGCATATGTACGTTATAACTTCTGCTGATGAAAGAGCAATGAGGCTTGACAAGGAAGAATGGCATCAGTGGTGGGCGGTTCAAAGTGGACATGGCAAAGTAGTTCAGCCTAAAACTTACTATCAGAGTTATTTTGTTTCTGCCTTAGGTAACGTTAAGCCTTACGTTGAGGCTGAAGCCAACTATGAGGATATTAACTGCGGTGGCTTTACCGGATATGATGCAAACCGCTATTGTGCATGGAATGCAATTATGAACGGTGCTTGTGGCTTTACCTATGGTGCTACGGGTATCTGGGCAAACTGCTACAGTAACGAAAATAATACAGGCTGGTTTGGTCCCACGTCATACAGTTATGAACCCTGGTATATGGGCCTTGATAAACCCGGCTCATATGAAGTTAAATACTTAAAAGAGTTCTTTGAGAGACTTCCGTGGGAAAAACTTAGCCCTGCATATTACAATACTTACTATGGCGATTTCTTAAAATCAGAAACCAGCACAATGCTTATGAGCGAAGATATGTCAACGGTAGTTTGCTATTTCCGCTCAAAGAAGCTTGAAACAGGCACACTCAAGAAAATTGATGCAAACAAAAAATACAACGCATATTGGTTTAACCCCCTTACGGGTAGTTATATTTCAGTTGGCACTGTTGAAGGAAACGAATCTTATGATATCGGTGATAAACCTACAGAACAGGATTGGGTTTTCTTACTTACAACTGAAACTTTAGAGAATATCACCTTTGAAGAACTTTACAAAGATGCTGAAAAGACAGATAATATCGGCAATATTGTTGTTCCTGTTAAAGTAACTGCACCCGGTGGCGTTTACTTAAAGGGTGGCAAAAAGGTTGATTATACTGAGCGTCTTTACGATTTAAAGGGCGATGCTTCATGGATTCCCCTTGCTGACCGCGTTACACAGACCATTATTTATGATCTTGGCGCAAAATATTCACTTACACAGTTAAATATCGTTCCTGCAACGGGAACAATTCTTCCTGATTACAGAATCGAAGGCTCAAATGATGGCGAAAAATGGACGGTGCTTGTAAATACGGCTCTTCGTGATCAGAATATGTCAGAAGACGGCACTTATGTTTGCGAGGCACTTCAGGGCAATTACCGCTATGTAAAAATCCTGCTTTTGAACGCACAGGATATACCTAAAAAAGAGGCACAAGCTGCTTCATATAAGGTAATATATAACGAAAAGAACGCAAAAAGCTATTATTCACATACTGAAATTGCAGAAATTTCCGTATTTTCAACAGGTCTTGCGCCTGCTGTAGCTGAAGGTGGAAATGCTGATATCAACGTAAACGGCAACGTTAATAATGACGTAGATGCAAGTGATAATCTTGTTATATTGCTTATATTTATCGGTGCAGGTCTTTGCTTAGGTGTTGCCGTGGGCATTGTTGTTTCCGTAGTATTTAAAAAGAAGAAGGAAGAAAATTGAATTTTCAACAAGAACAAGACAAGATAATTGAAAATTTAAAGGAAGTACCAAAATTGTTATTACATAGCTGCTGCGGACCATGCAGCAGCTATTGTATTGAAGCACTTTCAAAGTATTTTAAAGTAACTGTGCTTTGGTATAACCCCAATATTCAGCCGGCTGAGGAACATGAGCTTCGTCTTGAAAATCAGGTAAAACTTATTAAAAATATGAAAACGGTAAACCCCGTTGATATTATTGAAGTTCCTTATGATGACGGACGGTTTCTTGATGCTGTAAAAGGCTTTGAGCTTGAGCCTGAGGGCGGTAAGCGCTGTGAAAAGTGTTTTATGCTTCGCCTTGAGGAAACTGCAAAAATCGCCAAGGAAAAGAACTTTGATTTTTTTACTACAACTCTTACCGTTTCGCCCCATAAAAATGCACCCCTGATAAATGAAATAGGTTTCTCCTTTGCTGAGAAATATGGTGTGGCATTTTTGCCCTCCGACTTTAAAAAGAAAAATGGGTATAAGCGCTCCATTGAACTTTCAAAGGAATTTGAATTGTATAGGCAGGATTATTGCGGATGCTCATTCTCGCGGCGTTGAAAAATCTTACAACGCTGTGTCGAGGATATGATAAAATAAGCCAAAACACCCGGAATTCGGGTGTTTTTTTCACGCGGTGAAAACTTTATTACAAATTCGTTACGAAAACTATTGACAACATGACGGTTTTTTGTTATAATTGTAACAGAAAAGTAATAATATGGGACAAAATCCCTTGCATACAAGTTGAAAAAGGAGGAGTTTATCATGTTTAAGCATTATTTTGCAGGCATCATCATAACTGTGCTTGCGGTAACGGCTTTGGTTATCCCTGTTAATGCTGAAAAAACTCTTGATACGGGCATTTCACCTGAGGATGAAGTTATTGAAGTAATACCCTATCCTGAATTAAAATTAAATGACAATAACGTTGACGTACTTAACGTACAATCAAGGTTAAGAGATCTTGGTTATTATAACTATAAGGTTACGGGGTATTATGGAAGCCTTACCGAATATTCAGTAAAGGTTTTCCAGAAGTATAACGGTTTAAAGGAAACAGGCAAGGTTGATGCGGCAACAAATGCTGTTCTTTATGAGAATGATGCTGTGCGTATGCCAATGTCAGCTATTGATTCTACTGCTGACCGCTTTGGTGTTACACCATCACCTACACCTACACCAACACCAACACCTAAGCCAACACCTAAACCTACAGCCAAACCTACTGCAAATGCAACAACAAAACCAACTACCACCAAAAAGCCTACCTATAATACTGCTACGGGTAACGGCAAGGTAGCAACCGGTGAGTATATGGATTGGTCGCAGGTTAAAAACATTTTTACAAAGCAGACAAAAGCAACTGTATATGATTTTAATACAGGTATTTCATGGACGGTTAAACGTACCGGTGGCAGTAAGCATGCTGACGTTGAACCTGTAAGTGCAACCGATACCGCACTTTATAAGCAAGCTTTAGGCAAGTATTATAAAAACTGGCGTCGTCAACCCTGCGTTGTAGTTGTTGGCGGATATCGTATTGCAGGCTCATACCATGGCTATCCCCACGGTTATGATGCTATCTCAGGCAACAATATGGAAGGCCATTATTGCATACACTTTAAGAATAGTCGTACACATTGCTCAAATAGCATAGATCCTGATCATCAGGCTTGTGTTAGAAAAGCCGCCGGATTGTAAGCGCAGCACGAGAAATCTTTGCAAACAAGCCACCGAGAAATCGGTGGCTTTTCCTGTGTTGCGATGACCTTGAACGCTCAGTTACTTACGTCTTTGTAAGCGCCTTCGCGTTCAGAACATCGCGCCTTGGCTTGCAAATTTTCTCGCACTCCGTGAAATAAGAATTTTTCGGTTTTACCCCAAACGCGCCTTGAATTTCAGGCTTTATTGCACTGTGGAGGACAGCGTATAATTGATTTTGTGATTACTTGTGTTTTTGTAAGCTCATTTGCTTTTGCCCTAAACGCGCCTTGAATTTTCTCGCACTCTGAGGTTTGCATAATTAAACCCCATCCGATATCTTGGATGGGGTATTTGCTTATTCGGTTGTAAATTCAAAGTGCGCGGTGATTTTCTCGCTATTGCGGTAAAAATCAGTAACTATACGGTATTTGCCGCTTTCAAGTGGGCCTAAATAGTCATTCCATTTATAGGTTTTTTCAACGGACTGATCACTGGTTATAATAAAGGCAATAGCATTAAAAAAGACTTCGCTTTTCCACTTGACCTCTTCAAAATTGCCATCAACTTCTTTTTCAATGTAAAAGCTTTCGCCAAAAGTCATTTCTGTGCAGCTCATCGTAAGAATGTTTACGGTTAAGTGTGTGGCAGAAGATGAAAGTATAGTATAATAAATATCTGTACCTGCAAGATTATACGTAAGATTTTCTTGCGGCGGCGGGGTAGAACCTGATAATTGACAGGTGTTTTGTACGGTTGCGGTTGGGGTTAAGGTTTCAACGTTATCAGTACTGCAACCTGTAACAAAATATAGGCATAAAGTAAGTGAAAGAATTTTTAAGAGGCTTTTCATAAATAACTCCTTTTGATTATTTAATTGTAAAATTAAAATGTGCGGTGATTTTTTTGCCATCACGGTAAAAATCAGTAACTATACGGTATTTACCGCTTTCAAGTGAGCCTAAATAGTCATTCCATTTATAGGTTTTTTCAATGGTTTGTTCAGGCTTTGCTTTGTTGTAAGATTCTGTTATAGAAGGAAAATACGGTTCATTTTTCCATTGCAATTTTTCGTATTTGCCGTCAACTGATTTTTCAACATAAAAAGCGCTACCAAAGGTCATCTCGGAGGTGCCTGCTATGTCAAACGCTACTGTACAAGAGGTATCGGAAGAGGAATATATTTTATAATAGATATCTGTGCCTGCCGTCTCATAACCTGAAAAGTCTCTTGGTGGCGGTGTGGTGGCGCCTTCGGGAATGTTTTCTGAAAGATATTTTACCATAACGTGTCCGTACATATATGTCCCATTTTCTGTATAGCGGATATAAGTCCAATCATTCCAATCTGCACTCTTATATGCGGTAACGTATTGCCCCTTTGTGAGCGTACTTTTGATTGGGGCATCAGTTGATTGATATAGATATACGCTAAGATTATCTTCAGTTACATACATCGTAGTACCTGCGTAGTGAATATGGACATCAGGTGTTGCAGTAACTGAGACAGATAAAGTGGGTGAAGAGGATGGCTTTGGCGTTACAACAGTAGGAATAACAGGTGTTGTTAGAGGTGGAGGGGTTTGGGTAGGCGTAACAGGAGTTTTTGTTTGGGTAGGCGCTTTTGTGGGGGCTGTTGGCGGTTTAGTAGTTTCAGGAACAGCAGTTGGTTGAACTACCTGTGCAAAAGGTGTAGGAGTTAAAAGCACAGTCTCTGTGGAACCGGGGGTGATATTGTCGGAAACAACGGAGGAGGCTGCTACGTCTGAAAAAAAGAAAATACCATCCTCTTTTTGCGGAGGGATTGCTACGTCTGCTGTATTTTTGTAATCGTTTTTGTTATTTGTCGGTATAAATAATACAGAAATACCTATAAGCACAACCAAAATCGCTGCGATGTAGGGGATAACCCACCAATTTTTTTGTTTTGCGTTTTTTAAAGTTTCCGCCTTTAATTTTTTAGATGCGGAAATATGGTTGAAATGATTATTCAAAGTAATCCTCCTTTAAAAGTTCTTTTAATTCTTGTCTTGCGCGGTGCAGTATAACCCTTATGTTGCCCTCGTTGAGTTTTAAAATTTCGGCAATCTCTTTTGCGGAAAGGGATTCATAATAATATAGGTATATTGCGGTACGCTGATTTTTTTCAAGGGAAAGAATTGCTTGTTCTACGGTGTTGTCGTAGGGGGTAAAGGAAAGGGAAGCGTTGTCAGGCAAAGGAGCATCCGCCTTTTTTGAGCGGAGAAAGGAAGTGCATTTATTGCAAGCGGTTTTTATCAGCCATGCTTTAAGATAGCTTTCATCAGGCTTGTTTGATGTTTTATAAAGGCTTATAAAGACCTCTTGAAAAGCATCTTCGGCATCAAAAAGGTTGCGCAACCTTACGTAGCATATGCGTAAAACCATATCACCATATTTATCCATTATGGCGGTAAAAGCCTCATCTGTATACTTCATTGCATAATCTCCTTTCCCTTTCGTATATAAAACGCTTTGAAAAGTCATTTCGTTACATATTATATAGAAGTTTTTTGAAAATTTCAATAAAAAAGAGTTGTCCTTTTAAAAGAACAACTCTTTTACTGTTTATGCTAATGTGGGTTAGGCGCCTTTGTAGCCGATACCGGCGTGGGCATTGATGAGGGAGGCGCAAGCGTTTGCGGTGGTAGCGTCGGCGGCGGTGTTGGCGTTGGCGTAGGTGCCTGGGTAGGCGGTGCCGTCGGCGTCGCGGTCTGCGGTGGCGGTGTAGGTGATGGTGTTATTTCAGGCGTCGGCGTTGTAACATCAGGCGTAACATCCGGTGTTGTATTGGGTGTAGGCGTTGGTGTTGTAACGTCGGGCGTTGTATCGGGGGTAGGTGTTATAACATCAGGTGATGTACCTGCGGTAGGTGTTGGGCTTACTTCAGGTGATAAACCGGGTGTTAAGCTTGGGGATACATCAGGTGAACCGCTTACGCCGGGTGTAGGTGTTAATGTAGGTGTGGGTGAAGGTGTAATCGGAATCTTATCAGCTGTCTGCGGATTCTTTACAAAATCACACTCAACAAGGCCTGTGTAGTTTGAACGGTTGCCGTTCCATGCAGGCGTCATATCATATCCCAGCGGGGGAACGTATTTTTTAAGAACTGAACGAAGGTTATTATCACGTGCGCGGTTTTTGTTTACAACGCAGTATGTTCCACCATCAATGTTTTCAAATATCCATTTTGCGTGGCCCATAAGAAGCCTTAAACAACCTGCTGAACCCGTATTACCCATGTTATAGTAAGCGCTGCTCTTAGGAACAATCTTCTTATTGCTGTTTACGGTAAAGGTAAATGAATGGAACATATATTCATTTGAGTAGCGGGTAATATAGTAAGCATATGAATAATACTTTTGGAAGTAATATCTTACATATTTTAATGATTGACCTGTTGCGGCTTTCTGCTGCTCATCAGTTTTAATATAGAAGTTGCCCGTCTTTGTAGGTTGGCTTGAAGTGCCGCCTGAGCATACGAAACGGTTAAGCAAAATATCGTATGCGCCTGTTTCGTCATTCTTTCTAAAGATGTTTACGCACTGGTTTGTAACGTCAACCTCAATATAATAGGGCATATTATAATTTTCAGGGAAGTTTACTGATTTAGGATCAAGTGGCTTTGTATAACCCGTTGTAAGAAGCTCAGCAGGAACGATGCTATCCTTTTGTGCAGGACGTAAGGTTGGTGTGGGCGTGGGTACGGGTGTAGGTGTGGGGGTAGGCGTAGGTGAAAGAGGAGCCGTAGGTGTTGCTAAAGGATCAGGTGAAGCTGATACAAGGAAGAAAGTTTCTTCAGGTGCAGCTTCAGGTGTAGGTGTAGGCTCTTGCGGTTCATCACCAACAATTACTTCATCAGTTGCTTCAGGTGAAGAAGGAGCAGCCGTTATGGTATCGGTAGGTGCAACTGTATTGTTGACTTCCGATGTTGCGGGCTGTTGCTCTTCGCAAGCTGTAAAGCAACCTAAAAGCATTATTAAAAATAAGCAAAGCGAGATGAGTTTTTTCATTAAATCTCTCCTAAAAAATATTTCGTGGGGGGTTCGACAACGTATGACGGAAAACGATACAAAAATCGCATTATATCATACATTATATTTATACCACTAAAGACACATTATGTCAAATGGAATATATATCAAATCAGGTAAAAATATGGGCATTTCAGGACTTTTTAAGTGCTTCGCCTAACTCTTTGATGCTGGGGAAAATATAAGTGGGCTGATGGGGAGCGGTAGGTACGTCCTCCATAGTGGCTTCGCCTGATAAAACAAGGGCGGTTCTTATACCATGCGCACCGATTGCAATATCAGTTGTAAGGCGGTCGCCTACCATTAAAAGATTCTCTCTTGAAAATCCGGTTTTATGTTCTGCCGCAATTAAAATCTGTTCATTGGGTTTACCGCAGATAACTTCAGGACGCCTCTTTGTGCAAGCGTAAATAAGTTCAATTACACCGCCTAAATCAGGTAAAAATCCGTTTTCGGCAGGGCATACGGCATCGGGGTGAGTTGCAATGTAGGGGAGACCTTTTGAAACGTAGTTTGTAAACTTTGTAAGCCTTTCATAATTAAGGGAAGTATCGAAGCCTGCAAGGAGAATTTCAGGCTCATCTTCAACAACGTTTACGCCCATTTCCTGCATTTCTTTCATAAAACTTTCAGTACCGGTAATGTAGGTACGTTTACCCTTATAATGGGTGTTTATATAGTCAGCCGCTGCATGGCTTGATATAAGGATATTCTCTTTTGTGGCACAAATACCCATTTTTGCGAATTTTTGTATATAGGCATCAGTACCTTTTGATGAATTGTTAGTAAGGAAGATATGCCCGATGTTAAGTTCATCAAGAGTTTTTAAAAAGTCAAGTGTGTAGGGGAAGATGTTTTCACCTAAATAAACTGTGCCGTCAAGGTCAAGCATTACGCATTTAATGTTTTTCATATATATACCTCTTTATTATATTTGTTTAATGATACCACATTTCCAGAAAATACGCAATATGAAAAAAATCGGCAAATTGTTACAAAACTATTGCAAAAATTTTTGAATGGTGGTATAATGGGTTAGTAAAATGACAAAAAAGGGGGATAAATGTACGTGAAAATCAGGAATTTTATCATTATAGTTCTTTTGTGCAGTATAATGATTATATCCAATACTTTTTTCGGTATGCAGGCATATGCTTATGATGTAACTGATTTTAATGCAACGGGTGTTGTAAATACTACAAACACATCTCTTAACGTACGTAAGGGCCCCGGTACTGAATATGAGGCTTTTGAAAGCTTACCCAAGGAAACCATTGTAACAATTACAGGTGTTACAAAGGATGAAAATGATAATGAATGGTACAGGTTAAGTTTTGAAAACGATGTTGTAGGCTATGTGATGAAGACGTACGTTACTCTTCTTGAAATGCCTGAAACACCGGATGAAGAGTTTGAAGCATCAATAGAAAAGTTCCCTGAAAGCTATAAGACGAAATTACGCGTATTACATACGCTTCATCCAACGTGGAAGTTTGTGCCACTTGAAACAAACATCACCTGGGCAACGCTTATGAAAAATGAGTGCGTTATCGGCACAAACCTTCTGCAGTCGCCTACTGCGTGGAAATCCTATGATGACGGTGCATACGATTGGGAAAATAACACCTGGTACACCTTTGACAGCGGTGGCTGGGTACAGGCTTGTACTGAGGTTATAGGCTATTATCTTGACCCAAGAAACTTCCTTGACAGTAACGTATATCAGTTCCTTGTGCTTTCCGATGACGGAAGCGAGGTTGACCCCAAGGTTATAAATGAAATTTTAAAGGGTGGCTTCATGTATGATGCTGAGTGCGATGAAGGCTTATCTTACGCAGAAGGTATCGTAAAAGCGGCTAAAGAAGCAGGCGCATCACCTTATATGCTTGCGGCACGTCTTAAATTGGAGCAGGGCTCAAAGGGCAACGCACTTGCACACGGCTATGAGCTTGAAGGCGTAAAATATTATAATCATTTTGATATCGGTGCATACAGCCACAGCGGTAACAGCGCAATATATAACGGTGCTGTATATGCAAAGAAAAAGGGTTGGGATACCGCATACAAGGCACTTGTAGGCGGTGCGCAGTTCCTTGTAAAAAGCTACGTTGCAGTAGGACAGAACACACTTTATCTTCAGAAATATGACGTTGTTGATTATGGCAATGGCTTATATGGACATCAGTATATGACAAACGTTTCCGCTGCGGTAAGTGAGTGCGCAACGTTAAGAAATGCCATTGAAGGCGCAGGCGCAGATAAGGGCGAATTAACCTTCCTTATTCCTGTGTATAAAGATATGCCTGAGGAATGTTATAAGCTTCCTTTAAGGACCGGTAGTGCAAACAATTTGTTGGAAGGCATTTCAGTAAACGGCGAAGCGCTTGAGTTTGATAAATACCAGTATACATATGAAGTATTTACAGAAGATACCCAGGTTGAAATAATCGCAACACCTATTGATAAGGAAGCAACGGTTGAAATAGAGGTTGTTACAACAACTGATGAAGTAGAAAAAGACGAGACTACCGAAAATACAGAAGATACTGAAAATAAAGAAAACACAGAGAACACAGAGAACACAGAAAACACAGAAAATCCTGAAAATATCGAAAGCACCGCAACTACTGAGGTAAGAAGTGCTAAAATAACAAGAGAAAAAGGTGCTGACAGAATAATTCTTACTGAAGGCATAAACGAAATAAAAATTTCCGTAACGGCAACAAATGGGCTTAAAAGGGAATACAGAGTAGTTATTTCAACTTCAGCAGAAAAGGATTTTGCAATTACATACAATTCAACTATTGACCGCATAAATGGTGTAGAAGCACAAACCACCCTTGCTGATTTTAAGAAAGAAATTGAATTAAAGGGTTATACTGTAAAATACACCGATGCCAAGGGCAATGAAAAAACAGATGCCGACGTTATGAAAACCGGCGATAACGTAACGCTTTACTTTGGCGAAAAGGCAGAAAGGACAATGCGTGTTGTTATTTATGGCGATTCTACCGGCGATGGCAAATTAAATTCGGCTGACTTATTAAAAACACAAAAGAGTATTTTAGGTATTATTACAATAGATGATGCAGTTTATTCTGAGGCTGCTGACTTTACAAAGGATGGCAAGGTAAATTCACGTGATTTACTTGCCTGCCAAAAACAAATTTTAGGCTTAACATAAGGAGGGCATTATGAAAAAGTTTATATCATTTATTCTTATAACAATGCTTGCGCTTTCCTTTATGGCAATAAGTGTAAACGCACAATGTTCACTTTCTGTATCATCTAAAAAAGAGGTGCTTGTTGGCAATAACGTTACTGTAACATTTACGTTTTCAGCATCAGCACCCGTTGAAAGTGCTGACGTAATTGTGCAGTTTGATAATGCGAGATTCCAATACGTAAGCGTTTCGGGCGGACTTGGCAACCTTATGACCAATGCGCAAGGTAAAACAATAAAAATATCTGATTATGGTTCAAGTGCAACGTCAAAAACCTATAAATTTACGATGACCTTCAAGGCTTTAACTGTTGGTAGCGGCACTTTTACTGTAACATCAAGTGATATTGGTGATGCTAACTTTGAAAGCTTGGGTTCGCCTACCGGCTCAACTACTGTTTCGGTAAAAGAGGAAAGTAAATCAAATAACGCAAATCTTTCTTCACTAACAGTACCTTCAGGTTGCACACTTGTGCCAAGCTTTTCAAAAAACACAACAAGCTATACTTGTACAGTACCTTATGAAGTAACAAAATTCCCCATGGATTGGACAACTGAAGATAAGGATGCAACAACTTCAGTTACGGCACTTCAAACGTTAAAGGTTGGCGAAAACAGCCGTACCGTTACGGTTACTGCTGCTGACGGAACAAAAAAATCATATACGGTAAAGGTTATAAGGGAAGCACAAAAGGTAACACCTACACCCACCCCAACACCTACACCTAAACCTGCAACGTCAGATAAAGCAACACCTACCCCTACACCAACTGCTACTGTAACACCAACACCAACAAGTGCACCTATAATTGCAGTTGTTGACGGCACGCAGTATAGCATTAAGGATAAGATAACGCTTCAGATACCCGAAAACTTTAAAAAAGAAACTTATAAATATCATACAAACGATATTGAAACTGCAGTTTTAGGTGATGTATGTCTTATACAGTTATTTGATGGCTCAAGGGACAGATTCTTTGTTTATGATAAGGCAACGGAAGATTTTTCGCATTACAGAACTGTTACGATGGTTGAAAATAATCTTGTAATCTTAGACAAGAAGCCTGAAGTTAATATTGAATTAACTGAAAAGCATATTGTTATCGGTGATGGCGAATATATTTGCTGGACCAATGAAAAGTTGGGCGAAGGCTATTATTTGCTCAATGTAATGAATAAGGATGGCAAAACCTATCCTGCCCTTTATTGTAAGGAAGATGGAAGTATACAGAAGCTCTCAATAAGTCTTATTGAAAATAATGGTGCAAGTACTTCTGAACCGCAGACAACACCTGAACCTACACCTATTATAGAAACAACACCTGAGGCAACGCCTGATGTAATTTTAACGCCTATGCCTGAGGAGACTGATCAGGTAAATACACAGCAGAATTTACAAAACAAGCAGGAAAATCAGGAAAAACAAGGTTTCTTCGATAAAGTTCCAATGGAATATATCGGTATTATTGTTTGCGCGATCCTTTTAATTATCATAATTATTATAGTAATTGTGATTATTGTAAGCAATCATAAAGATAAGCAAAACCAGCACGATTGGGGTTTTGAGGATGAACAAGCATCAACGGGATTTGATTTTACGGTTGAAGAAGTAGGCAATAGACCTCCTGCTGACGACGAAGATTTTGAATAAGATAAAATATCCTGAAAGCTTATAACTTTCAGGATATTTAATATAGGTGAACATTTATGCAATATTGGAACGTATATCCGCGCCCACAATTAAAAAGAGATTCTT
>JAZOMK010000420.1:0-9017 GCA_045653985.1 Clostridia bacterium
CACGTTTCAGCATTAAAGCAACCTATGCAAGAAGTGAAGAGCCTTTTATGCACCCCGGTCGCCAGGCAGTAATTACTCAAGGCTACAACGTTTTAGGTGTTATTGGTGAAATTCATCCTGACGTTGCACAGAAGTTTGATATTGAAGGTCGTCCCCTTATCGCACAGCTTGACCTTGTAAACATTTTTGCTATTGCAAATGCAAAGGTTCTCTATGCCGCACTTCCTAAATATCCTGCCATTGAGCGCGACCTTGCAGTATTGGTTGATACATCTCAGGAAATCGGACCTATGCTTGATGCAATTAAATCAGCAGGCGGCCAACTTGTTAAGGACGTTAAGCTTTTTGATATTTATAAGAGTGATGCTTTGGGTGAAAACAAAATGAGCGTTGCATTCTCAATTACAATGCTTAACCCTGAGCGCACCTTAAAGGCCGAAGAAGCACAAAAAGCCTTTGACAAAATCGTTCGTTCACTTGAATATCGCTTCGGCGCAAGCCTTAGAGGATAAAACGACTAAAAGAGATACTTCAAAAAAGAAGTTATCTCTTTTTTTAATTTTTTGTATTGCTTTTATTCCAATTTTGGAATATAATAATACAAGAAAGAAGGAGTGTTAAATATGTTAGCATATATGACCGCCAACGAAGCGGCTGAAAAATGGAATATTTCACACAGGCGTGTTTTAACTTTATGCAAAGAAAATCGCATCTCAAACGTCGCTATGCTTGGCAATATGTGGATTATACCTATTTCAGCAAAGAAACCAGAAGACGCAAGATGTTGCCACTACAACGCTGCTACAAAAAGCATAAAACCTTTTTTAAAGTGGGCAGGTGGCAAAGGTCAACTTCTTAAAGAAATTGAACATTATTACCCTTTCGATAATCGCAACATTACAAAATATGCAGAACCATTTGTTGGTGGCGGTGCAGTTTTGTTTGATATTCTTAGTAAATACGATTTAAAAGAGGTTTATATAAGCGATATAAATGCCGAACTCATCAACTCTTATCGTATTATTCGTGATGACATTGATGCGTTGATAAAAATGCTTTACACAATGCAAAGCGAATTTATCCCGTTGGATACTGTTAGCCGAAAGAGTTATTACAATGAAAAGCGTGAGCGTTTCAATGATTTAAAGGTTAATGGAACCGATGACATAAACATTGAAAAAGCTGCTTTGATGATTTTTTTGAATAAAACTTGTTTTAATGGCTTGTTCCGTGTAAACAAAAAAGGACTCTTTAACGTTCCTATGGGAGCATATAAAAATCCAATGATTTGCGATGAAAAGAACCTTCGCGCAGTATCAGAAAAATTGCAGAAGGTTACTATCGTTTGTGGTGATTATAGAGAATCTGCAAACTTCATTGATGAAAATACATTTGTATATTTCGATCCGCCTTACAGACCAATAACTGATACGGCAAGTTTTACCGCATATACTGAGAATTTGTTTAACGATGAAGAACAAATTGAACTTGCACGTTTCGTAGATGATATGCATAAAAAGGGCGCTAAGGTTGTAATTAGCAACTCTGACCCCAAGAACTCAAATACTGAAGATGATTTCTTTGATAATATCTATTCTGCTCACAAAATCAAACGAGTAGAAGCAACCCGAATGATTAACTGCAATAGCGAAGCAAGAGGAAAAATCAAAGAATTGCTTATTAGCAATTTTTAGGAGGATTTATATGAAGAGAAATTTCAACGAATGGTTATCAGGCTTTCGTGATAGTATAGCTGATTATGGTTATTACATAGATTTTGAGAAAGTTCATCGAAATGTGGATAGTATCAAGGTTGAACTTAACATCTTAAATTCACTAATCGGCTCTAAAAATATTGAACTTGATTTTGAAAACTTAATGAGAAAATATCCTGAAGTGTTAAAGTGCATTCCTCTGCTATTAGCGGTTAGGGCTAGTGAAATATACTGTCAGGATGAAAACGGTGGACACTTGTTCCAATTCGATTTTGGTAAGTATCCACCTAATAGCTATGCTCATTATGAACGATATAAATACTTTATGCGTGAAACCGGATTGTTCGATTTATTAGAAAACCAGATCGTAAACAATTTGGTTGATTACGCGACTGGTGTGGAAACAGGTCTTGATTCTAATGGTCGTAAAAATCGTGGCGGACACTTGATGGAAGATTTGGTTGAAAGCTTTATTCAAAAAGCTGGCTTTGTTAAAGACGTAAATTACTTTAAGGAAATGTATATTCACCAAATTACAAACAAATGGAATGTGGATTTGTCTGCCATATCCAACCAAGGAAAAGCCGAAAAACGCTTTGATTTTGTGATTAAAACTCCCAATATAATTTACGGAATTGAAACTAACTTTTATACTAGCGGTGGAAGCAAGCTAAATGAAACTGCGCGTAGTTACAAGAAAATTGCCGTTGAATCCGCGCCAATAGAAGGCTTCTCATTTATTTGGTTTACCGATGGAAAGGGTTGGACAAGTGCTAGAAGCTATCTCGAAGAAACTTTTGATGTTATGGAACACATCTACAACATTAAGGATTTGGAAGATGGAATAATTAGTGAGGTTTTTAAGTGATGACAAAAAAAATCACTAAGTGGGAACCAGATGATTTCGAGTTAGAAATGACTACACATTGGTCGTTTCCAAAGCGTGGCGATTGGGCTACCCATGATGCAAAATGGCGTGGCAATTGGTCGCCGTATATTCCACGTAATATTATGCTTCGTTATTCTAACGAAAACGATTTAGTCCTTGACCAATTTGCAGGTGGCGGCACAACGTTAGTAGAAGCAAAGTTGCTTAATCGGAATATTATCGGCGTTGATGTGAATGATGTTGCACTTGCTCGTTGCAAAGAAAAAACTGATTTTGAGCATGAAGGGGCAGACGGCAAGGTGTATCTTCACAAAGGTGATGCACGAAACCTTGACTTTATCCCGAATGACAGCATTGATCTTATTTGCACACATCCGCCGTATGCGGATATCATTCAATATAGCGAGAATATACCTGAAGATTTATCATTGCTTAAAGTTAAGGATTTCCTTGAGGAAATGAAAAAGGTGGCTGCAGAGAGCCACCGTGTTTTAAAAAAAGATAAGTATTGTGCGGTTCTTATGGGTGATACGCGCCAAAAAGGTCATATGATACCCATGTCATTTGATGTTATGCGTATTTTTGAAAATAGTGGATTTAAATTAAAAGAACTGATTATTAAAGAACAACACAACTGCAAAGCAACTGGATATTGGAAAACAAATAGCATTAAATACAACTTTTTACTAATTGCACACGAATATCTTTTTGTCTTTAAAAAATAGTATTCTGCTAAAATTAAAGCCGTTCTAAATAAACGGCTTTTTAATTTTTTATCTTGCAAATATGTAAAAAGTGCGGTATAATCAATGGTAGATTTTAGAAATCTTGAGGTGAAGTTATGCTTGATATTATGGCAACGGGGATCTTTGACAGCCGTGAACGCTATCAGGATATGGAAAAAACGCCCCTGCGCACAACTAAATATTATGAGCTTGAATTTTATCTTTCAGCAACGGGTACTGCGGTTTTAAACGATGAAAAAATCCCACACAAAAAAGGGCTTACCCTTTTTATTACGCCCGAAACAAAAAGATGCACTATCGGCAAATTTTCGTGTTTTTATATCCACTTTATGCCTGACGAAAAGATACTTGCGCTTATAAAAAATTTTTCTACATTTGCATCGTTTAATGCTAATTTAAGCGAGCATTTTTTGAAAATAATTGAATTTTATAACCAAAATGACGATATCAGCCGCCTTGAGCTTGAAGCAGAGGTTTTAAAACTTTTAAATACCGTACTTTTTAAAGAGGTTACAAGCGACAACACTTCACTAATCAGCAAAGCGGCAAGTTATATTGAAAATAATTATGCCAAAAATCTTGACCTTGATAAAATTGCAAAGGAAGTCAATTTAAGTCCCACCTATTTGCACAAAAAGTTCAAGGAATTTTATAAAATAACGCCACGTGAGTTTTTACTGAAAATTCGCTTAAAAAATGCAAAACGTCTGCTTTTAACCAGCGATTTATCTTTATACGAAATCAGCGAAAACTGCGGTTTTACTTCACAAGCCTATTTCAATTTCCAATTTAAAAAGGAAACCAATATGACGCCCGGTGAATACCGCAACACCCGCTATAAGTTGCCTGAATAAGTGGTATTTACCTTACGGCAATAAAAAAGACTCCGAAATTTCGGAGTCTTGTTGTTTATTTTCCAGCCAAAGAGTGCGAGAAAACCACGAAGACAAAGTTTATTTTATCTGTCCTTTTTTATATGCACGCGCAGAACTTCAATAAAACCCGAAATTCAAGGCGAGGGATTTTTTTGCGAGTGAGTTTACATAATCGGTAAATGATCGAGCAAAAAAATTTCTCAACACAGAAAATAAAGACCGCCAAACAGTCGGTCTTTATGGTTTCGGGAATTTATTGGAGTTCTGCATCTATGTTTTCGGCGGCGGTCTTACCAGCACCCATGGCCAATATAACTGTTGCGGCGCCGGTAACGGCATCGCCACCTGCGTAAACGTTGGCTTTAAGGGTTTTGCCTGATTCATCGGCTATTATTCCACCTTTTGGGTTTACAGAAAGACCTGATGTTGTATCTTTAATTAAGGGGTTAGGAGAAGTGCCGATTGCCATAATTACAGTATCAACATCAATGGTAAAGTGGCTGTCAGGAATTTCAACGGGACTTCTTCTGCCACGTTCATCAGGCTCACCAAGTTCCATTTTAATACATTCTATTTTATTTACGTTGCCGTTTTCGTCGCCTAAAATTCGGGTAGGATTATTGAGAAGCATAAACTCAATACCCTCCTCCACTGCGTGTTCAACCTCCTCTTTACGGGCAGGAAGTTCATTTAAGGAACGACGGTAAACGATATAAACTTTATCAGCGCCCAAGCGCAATGCTGAACGTGCCGCATCCATTGCAACGTTTCCGCCACCTACAACGGCAACTGTTTTGCCTTTTTTAATGGGTGTATCGGAGGTATCAAGATAAGCCTTCATAAGGTTTGTTCTTGTTAAAAACTCATTGGCTGAATATACACCCTTGAGGCTTTCGCCCTCAATACCCATAAAGCGCGGGAGACCTGCGCCCGTACCAATGAAAACGTGTTCAAAGCCTTCATCAAAAAGTTCATCAACAGTAAGAGTTTTGCCGATAACAACGTTGGTTTCAATTTTTACGCCAAGTTCTTTTAAGGCATCAACCTCTTTTTTAACGATTTCTTTGGGCAAGCGGAATTCAGGGATACCGTAAACAAGCACACCGCCTGCAACGTGAAGCGCCTCGAAAACAGTAACTTCATAACCGTTTTTGGCTAACGTACCTGCGCAAGTAAGACCTGCAGGGCCTGAGCCTACAACAGCAACTTTATGTCCATTTGGCTGAGGTTTTACCTGAGGTTTGCCGAACTGATTATGCCAATCAGCCACAAAACGTTCAAGCCTACCAATACCAACTGCCTCGCCTTTTATACCGCGGATGCACTTGGATTCGCATTGCTTTTCTTGTGGGCATACTCTGCCGCAAACAGCAGGAAGGCTTGATGATTTGCTTATAATTTCATAAGCTTCTTCAAACTGCCCCTGACGTACCTTTTCAATAAAGGCAGGGATATTTATTTTTACGGGACAGCCTGAAACGCAAGGCATATTTTTGCAATTAAGGCAACGCGTTGCTTCATTTAATGCGGTTTCTTCACTATAGCCTAAAGCAACTTCAAAAAAGTTTTTTGCCCTTAACTTGGCATCCTGAGTGGGCATTAAGTTTTTCTTATTTATATCCATTACTTTTCTGCCCCCTTAAAAAGATTGCAGGTGCTTTCGTATGCGTGCTTTTCAAAATCTTTATACATGCCTGAACGCATCATAGCTTCATCGAAATCAACAAGATAGCCATCAAAATCAGGGCCGTCAACACACGCGAATTTAGTTTTGCCGCCAACACTCAAGCGACAACCGCCACACATACCTGTGCCGTCAATCATAATAGGATTCATTGAAACGGTGCATTTAACGTTATAAGGTTTTGATGTTTTTGCAACAAACTTCATCATTACAAGAGGTCCGATTGCAAAAACTTCCTGAATATTTTTGTTTTCTGCTAAAATTTCATTTAAAGGCTCAGTAACAAGAGCTTTTCTGCCGTAAGAGCCATCATCAGTAACAATGGTAAGAGTATCGGAATATTTTTTAAACTCATCCTCTAAAATAATAAGGTCTTTGCTTCTGAAGCCGATTATGGAATGAACCTTAACGCCCTTTTCGCTTAAAGCGCGTGCAAGAGGAAGTGCTATTGCACAGCCAACACCACCGCCAACGATAACCGCCTCGGTAAGGTTTTCCATTTCAGTTTTTCTGCCTAAAGGGCCTACGAAATCAGCAATACTTTCGCCTTCGTTTTTGTGGTTGAGTTTTTCAGTTGTAGCACCAACTACCTGAAAAATTATATCAACTGTGCCCTTTTCCCTATCATAACCTGCAATGGTTAAAGGGATTCTTTCGCCTTGTTCATCAACGCGCAATATGATAAACTGCCCCGCCTCGGCTTTTTTGGCAACGCGGGGTGCATAAAGGCTCATAAAAATAACTGTTTTATTAAGTTCTGTCTTTTTAACAATCTGGTACATTTATTTTCCTTCTAACTGTTCAATACGATCCTCAAGTTTTTTAAGTGCCTGCTGTACAGGATCGGGAATGTGTATATGGTCAAGCATATCAACCTTTTCACCCTTAACACGTACAACCTTTGCAGGTACACCAACTGCCGTTGCATTGGCAGGAATTTCATTTAAAACTACTGCATTGGCGGCAATACGCGCATTATCACCTACTGTAAATGAGCCTAATACCTTTGCGCCTGCGCCAACAAGCACGTTATTACCTAAGGTAGGATGGCGTTTGCCCTTTTCTTTACCTGAACCGCCTAAAGTAACGCCCTGATATAAAAGGCAATCATCACCAACTATTGCAGTTTCACCAATAACGATGCCCATGCCATGGTCAATTACAAGACGTTTACCGA
This sequence comes from Clostridia bacterium, assembly GCA_045653985.1. Taxonomy (GTDB): domain Bacteria; phylum Bacillota; class Clostridia; order Christensenellales; family QALW01; genus UMGS1322. The sequence continues at coordinate 7,087 of JAZOMK010000420.1, forward strand.
TGGTGGCACCGGGGTGAATTTCAATACCTGTGCGCTTTCTTGACCTTTGTGATATACTGCGCGCAATATAGAAATGCCCCTTTTTATAAAACCAATGGGCAACCCTATGGTCAATAACTGCGCGTACACCGGGATAAAGTAAAAATATACTGATTTTGCTTCTTGCCGCAGGATCACGTTCCTTATAAGCATTAAGAAGTTCTTTTAATTCTTTAAACATATACTACTCCAATATAATTTTATATATATATTATAGTGTTTATAGGAAATTAGTCAACAATTTTTGAATATTATGCCATAATTTTAGATTTAACTTGAATTTATAAATCTTTTATGGTATAATATTATTGAGAATAATTCAAATATGAGGTTATAATGAATTTATTTAAACGACTTGATATCGCCATTGATCTTGGAACGGCAACAGTTCTTATCTACGTTAAGGGCAAAGGCATTGTATTGCGTGAGCCCAGCGTTGTTGCTGTTGATAATGAAACCAATAAAGTTCTGGGCGTCGGTTTTGAGGCACAAAGGATGCTTGGCAGAGCGCCTGAAAGCATCACAGTTGTGCGCCCGTTAAAGGACGGCGTTATTTCCGATTGCGATATTACGCAAAAAATGCTTGAAATGTTTATGAAAAAAGCGCTTCCTAAAAAGGGACTTTTCCGCCCAAGAATCATTATGTGCGTACCTTCAGGGGTAACTGACGTTGAACAGCGTTCCGTTTTAGGCGCGGCACAAAGGCTTGGCGCAAAATGCTCATACATAATGGAAGAACCACGTGCGGCGGCAATCGGTGCAAATATTGATATTGATAAGCCCCACGGTGCATTGATTGTTGATATTGGTGGTGGTACTACTGATATTGCATTACTTTCATTGGGTTCAAGCGTTATCAGCACCTCAATTAAGGTTGCCGGCAACAAGTTGGATGACGATATAGTAAAATATATGCGCAAAAAACATAATTTGCTTATAGGTGAACGTACTGCCGAGATGCTTAAAATGAACATCGGTTCGGCATGGCCAAGAACTGAACCTTTAACAAGTGAAGTTATGGGCAGAAACCTTTTAACAGGTTTACCTAAGAGCATTGAAGTTTCATCAACTGAAATTCAGGAAGCATTGCAGGATTCCTTTGATGTTATTTTAGCTGAAATACATAAGGTTCTTGACGACGCACCGCCTGAACTTGCTGCAGATATTATTGAAAGCGGTATCGTTTTAACAGGTGGCGGCGCATTGATGCTTGGTCTTGATAAGCTTATTTCTTCAACCTTTGGCATAAATTGCTACGTTGCGGAAGATTCCGTTTCCTGCGTTGCTTTAGGTGCAGGCAAATGCCTTGATAATCTTGATTATTTAAAAGATGATGATGAATTATAAATAAAAAAAACCAACACCCGACAAAAACTTTGTCGGGTGCTTTTTTATTATGCTGTAATCTTCATTACCATAACCGTCATATCATCATCAACAACGCTTTTCTTGGCTTCGGTAATAATATTTTGGGCAAGTGTTTTGGTATCGGTAAAGTTTTTTAAGATTTCGGGAATTTTATCAACGTTATCGGTGTTAAGACCATCGTACACGCCATCAGAAACAAGGACGATAACGTCATTTTCAAGGATAAGCTTTTTGGTAGTGGTAGGGTTTATTTTCGTTACAATGCCCATAGGTAGAGCTTCTGCCGAAATTTTTTCTACCTTGCCGTTTCTTAAAATATAGCCCGGCACCGCACCGATTTTAGTCCAATACAAAATACCGCTTTCAAGGTCAAGCTCAGTTACGTCGACAGTTGAATAATCTTCTTTTTCGCCTTTTAAAAGCATAAGGCGATTCATCGTCTTAAACATTTCCTTTCGTGAGATGCCCGCAGTAGCAAAGGTTTCCAATAAATCCAGAGTACTTTCGCTTTCCTTCTGAGCCTT
>JAZOMK010000421.1:0-3829 GCA_045653985.1 Clostridia bacterium
TTTTCAGAGTCACCTCAATAACGCCGACATCTTCTTAAATACCCCGAACAAAAAAGAACCCCGTCAAAAACGGGGTCGAAATAAGGTTGTTTCCGAATTTTAATCTTTTTTGATCGCTCTGTCGCTGACGTTAAACAGCTCAATGCCCTCTTCCGCGATTTCGTTATCGTCGGAATTGATAAAGAGCTCCTCGCATTTAATCTGCGCGTTTTTCAATATCTCGATCGCAGTTGTGACCTCGTTAAAAAGATGGAGATACATTTCTTTGTATTTATCCACGTTTGTTCACCTTCCTTTCGCTTCATCTTAAAGTATAGTCATATTTATGACTATTGTCAATACTAAAATTGTCATTTATTCTAATAATAATATTAGGATGGTGAACAATTTGATCAGTTATGCTCCTTTCTGGGAAACATTAAAAAAGAAAAAAATTTCAACTTACGCTTTGATAACAAAGCATAATATAAGCAGTGCAACAATCGACAGAATGAAAAAAGGCAGCGGCATAAGCACAACAAAAGTTGATGACTTTTGCAAAATTCTTAACTGTAACGTATCAGATATAATAGAGTTTATAAGTGAAGATTGCTAATAAATTAAAACACCTACGATGTAATTTCATCATAGGTGTTTTTTGTTTACTGCTCCACTACTTATTATTTTTCCTTATACATTGTGCTTTCTGTATCGGTGGTGGAGGTTGGTTGGTCGGGGAAAAGCATTTCAAAAAGGCTTTGGGCGAAAAGCTCGTGCATTTCCTTGGTAGGATGGTTAATTCTGTTGGCTAAAAGCTTAGTGGTATCCTCAGTTTTGCTTAGCTCTTTCCATTTTGAATAGCAATCGCAAACGGGAATATCCATTTTCTTTGCCAAGTCGCAAGCGGAATATATAAAGGTATCCATTCTTCCACCGTTTTGCATTTCGGCAGTTTTAGCGGCGTAATCCTTAAAATTAGGGTTAACGTCATCAGCAACGTACGTATTAAGCATATTGGGTGTTAAAAAAATAGTTTCGCATCCGTAATTTTTGCAGGCTTCAAAAATCTTTTCAAGGGCAGAAAGATAATTTTCCAACGTGCCGTTTACGTCATTAAGACCAAAACATACAATAACAAGGTCAGGGCGATGGCACAAAACCTGAGAGTCAATACGATTTACTGAGCCCGCGGCAGTAATACCGCCAATACCTGCGTTTATAACGTTTACCGGCATATACTTATGTACCTCTTCGATTTTTCTGCGAAGGCGATTCCAATAAACTGTTTCAAAATTCATTTCACCGCCTGCAACAGCACCGTGAGTAACGCTATCACCAAAGGCAACGATATTTATAGGTCCAAATTCTTCAAGACCTTTTCTTCCAATGTAAAGTTTTTCGCTAATTTTCATAGTTATCTCCCTTTATTTAATAACTTTGTTGTGAACCGCAGTTGTAACACGCTTAAATTTATCAAGCATTTTCACCTTACGTTTGCGGTGTTTATAAATACTTTATCTTTTATTTCGCCAACGCCTGTATTATTAACCAAAATGGGCTTTTCACAGCCTGAAGCAACGTGAATTTCTGAAACTTCGCCCCTTATAATATTACCTTCCATCAGGATGTTTTTTCCGCCGGGGTTAAATGCAACAGCGGCTGATGCGCCTTGTTCAGTTTCAATAATATTCCCCCTTAAAATTACGGGGCCGTATCCTGTGCCATAAGTGGTAAAGTAAAGTTCAGGGTAACTTTCAAATTCACCCGTAGCCTGACAAATTCGCCCAACGTTAATATGGCGGGTGCATTTTTTTGTGTTTCGGATAAACACGTTATCACTTATAATAATATTTTCATTTTGGTTAAACCAACTTCCCCTGCCGCCACCAATAAAAGTATTACCTGTAATAGTGATGTTTTTCGTGCCGCACTCAATGCTCATAGTACGCGAGCCATTGGTGCCGTAAACAGTATTACCCGTAACGATTACGTTATCGCAACAAAAGCCAATATACAATGCGCCCATTCTTGCGCCTAAAATCTGATTGTTTGCAAACACCACGTTGATGCTTTTGTTTATGTGCATACTATCGCCTATTGCGCTAATGCGGCAGTTACTTACGTTAACGTTTTTACAATTTGTTAAGTCAACCGAGCCTTTCTCATAAGCCGTATCGCCTACGGGCGCATATAAATCGTGGAAAATATAGAACATATTTCTGAAAAGCCGTGTATTTTCAGAAATCTCTTCAATAACAAACGGTTCGCCACCATCAGTTTCACTAATTAAAAGCCCGTTTTCAGCACCTTTGTTCAGAACGTAATATTGTTTGCCTTTCTTTATCCCCTGCGGAAGTTCTTTGCCGAAAAAGGTAATTGCATCACGCTCTTCAGGCAATCTTTGAGGCATATAATCAGCCCATATTTTACCGTCTTTTAAATACAATGCAGAAGAAATATGTTTTTCGGGCAAATATTTAAACGCATTTTCAACGGTCTTTTCATCATATTCATCAGCAAAAACCGCACGTTGCCACAAATAGCCGTAATCCCACATAAATTTACCGCTTTTTAAAAATTGGCAATCTTTTACGTCAATATTTTCAGCATAGCAATTTTCTGTGCCAAGAATATGCACAACTGTGCCCGCAACGTTTTGCGCCGTTACGTTTTTTATAGAAACATTTTTCGTTTTTCCTGCTTCGGTGGTAACGATATTGATGCAACCGCTGTACGCATAAGGCTCCCATAAATTTTCAGAATTGTCAGGGTCATATATGTAGCCTTGAAAATGCCCACCCTGCCAAGTTAAATTCTCAATATCCGTTCCCTCAAACATTATCCGCCTTGTTTGTTTGCCTAAATTTTCAGGAAAAAGAAACTTTGCACCATCCGCCTTAACTGTAATATTTGAGCATAATTTTACAGGCTCAATATCATCAACAAGATACTCGCCCGAATCAATAACAACCGTTGAATTACTGTATTTTGCCGCTTCGCTAAACAACTTTTTCAATGCGAGAACGCAGTTGTTCTCATTTTTTATAAAATCGGCTAAATGTAATAGCATAATAATTTCTCCTTATTAATTCTAAAAAACCGCGGGAGTTTTACTGGCTAAGAGAACACAAGGGGACGGTTCTTTTGTGTTGCTATTTTTCACTGTTTATGGCTTTAGCAAGAACACAAAGGAACCGTCCCCTTGTGTTCAAAACTAACTACTGTGCACTATATCAAGAGTGCGAGAAAATTCGCAAAACAGGGGCGTGTGAGGGTAAAAGCGAATGAGCTTACAAGGCGGTAAGTGATTGAGCTTTTATCCCTTGCACAACCCGCAGTTGCGAAGATTTCTCGTGCTCTATCGCTCAATGATTTTTTGTGCTATCCTAATCCCATCAACCGCCGCCGACATAATCCCCCCAGCATATCCCGCACCCTCACCGCAAGGGTAGATTCCTGAAATGGAGCTTTCAAGTTCTTCGTTGCGCAGAACGCGAACGGGTGAGGATGAACGGGTTTCAATACCCGTCATAACGGCATTTTCATCGGTAAAGCCTTTAATTTTATTGTTGAACAAAGGCAAGGCTTCTTTTAAAGCATCGGTTGCAAAGGCCGGTAAACAATCTTTCAAATTGCACCAAGTTACACCGATGGGATAAGATGGTGTAACGTTCTTTTGCGCTTTTGAAGGTTTATTATTTAAAAAATCACCAACGGTTTGGGCAGGCGCTTTATAGTTGCTTCCGCCAAGAATAAACGCAAGTTTTTCATATTTCTGCTGAAAATCAATGCCGGAAAGCACATCGTCAGAGTCAAAGTCAGATGGTTCAACGTTTACAAGAACTGCCGA
>JAZOMK010000422.1:0-2946 GCA_045653985.1 Clostridia bacterium
AAATATCAGAATTTTCAATAACACAATTATCACCAATAATAACATTTGGGCCGATTGTACATTGTCCGTTTAATATCGTATTTTTGCCTATAAAAACGGGAGGATTTAATTTTACGTTCTGTGATAAAACAACACCATCGCTTAAAACGTTTTCGTATTTGTTACCGAAAACTTTACCCAATAAAATATCCTTTATAGCATCATTATATGCTTGAGGATTTCCTAAATCACACCAATAATCTTCAGTAATATACCCATATAAATTATAATTTTCTTTTAAAAGCAAAGGAAAAAGATCATTACTAAAGTCAAATTCGGCATCAGCCGGCACGTTTTTTAAAACTTTCTTTTCAATGATGTATATGCCTGTATTTACAGTATCTGATACAACGTTTTCCCACATTGGTTTTTCAATAAAAGAAGTGATTTTACATGAAGAATCGGTTAAAACAACACCATATTCAAGAGGACTTTTTTGTTTTGACAAAACTATTGTAACATCAGCATTTACAGACTTATGATATTTTATAATTTTATCAATTTGTATATTCGTGAGTGCATCTCCGCTTATAACAATAAAAGTTTCGTCTAAATTATTTTCTGCTAATTTTACCGAACCGGCAGTCCCCAAAGGTGAATCTTCTACAAAGTATGAAATATCAACATCAAATTCACTACCATCTTTAAAGTAATTTTTTACAAATTGAGGAAGATACATAAGGGTTATTCCAATAGACGTAAAACTATATTTTTTTAAAAGTTCAATAGTATATTCCATTAAAGGTTTACCGAATAAAGGAATCATTGGTTTTGGTAAATCTTCTGTAAGAGGTCTAAGTCTTTGCCCCATTCCTCCTGCTAAAATAATTGCATTCATACATAAATCTCCTTAAAATTTGTGCAATTATTTTTTGCATTTATTTAGCTGAATATACAAAAAAGCCGATAAAAATCGGCTTAAATAATATATTTTCTTAAATCTTTATCAGAGGCATTTGCGCCAAGATGTTTTTCAATGTATTCTTTATCAACAATAACATCGTGCATGGGAATTTCATTAGTTGCGGTAAATGAAACTTCATCAAGCAATTTTTCCATAACAGCGGTTAAACGTCTTGCACCAATGTTTTCTTTAACTTCGTTTTCGACGTAGGCGTAATGAGCTATCATATCAATAGCTTCATCTTCAAATACAAGATTAACGTTATCAACCTTTAAAAGAGCTTGATATTGATGGATAAGTGCGTTATCGGTACGAACAAGAATATCTCTTAATTCGTTCTCGCCTAAAGCATTTAACTGAACATGCAACGGGAATCTACCTTGTAATTCAGGAATAAGGTCGGTAATTTTTGATAAATGGAAAGCACCTGCTGCAATAAATAAAATATAATCAGTCTTTATAGGGCCGTATTTTGTAGTTACCGTACAGCCTTCAACCAACGGAAGAATATCACGCTGTACGCCTTCACGGCTAACATCAGGACCTCTGCCTGCTGATGAACCTGATGCAATCTTATCAATTTCATCAATAAAAATAATACCGCTCTGCTCTGCCCTCTCAAGTGCTTCCTGAGTAACAGCATCCATATCAAGAAGTTTATTAAGTTCTTGCTGTGAAATAACCTTACGTGCTTCTTTAATGGGCATTTTGCGTTTTTTTGTTTTCTTAGGCATCATATTACCGAATAAATCACCGATTACAATCTCTGGTTGGCCCGGCATTTCAACGTTCATGCCTTGCGGTTTATCTTCAACTTCGACTTCAATGGTCAATTCTTCGATTTTACCTGATTCAAGATCATTTTTTATTGCATCGCGTCTTAAAGAAATATCATCAGCTTCATCTTCTTTTTTCTTGCGCATAGGAAGAAGTATATCAATTAACCTGTTTGTGGTAAGATTTTCAAGTTTATCGTGAAGTTGATTAGTTTTTTCTTCTTTAATAAGACGTATAGATGCTTCAGCAAGATCACGAATCATAGAATCAACATCTCTGCCGACATAACCTACTTCTGTAAATTTTGTTGCTTCAACTTTTACAAAAGGTGCGCCTACAATTTTGGCAATTCTGCGTGCAATTTCAGTTTTACCAACACCTGTAGGACCTGACATGATGATATTTTTAGGTGTAATTTCATCCTGCATTTCTTTTGAAAGTTTGCTTCTGCGGTAACGATTTCTAAGGGCAACAGCTACAGCACGTTTGGCCTCGTTTTGTCCTATGATAAATCTTGATAATTCATCAACAACTTCATTAGGTGAATATTGCATATTTTACACCTCCAATAAAGTAATATGGTCGTTGGTATATACGCATATATCCCCTGCTATTTTAAGGGCTTTATATGCGATATCTTTAGGCTCAAGATCGGTGTTTTCGCTTAAAGCACGTGCAGCAGCCAAAGCATAATTTCCGCCACTACCGATTGCAACAACACCATCATCAGGCTCGATAATCTCACCGGTACCAGACAAAACGAGAGTTGTATTTTTATCAGCGGCAATAAGCATAGCTTCAAGTTTGCTTAAAGCACGATCTCTTCTCCACATTTTTACAAGTTCAACACTTGCACGATATAAATTTCCTGAATGTTCCTGAAGCTTTGCTTCAAACAAATCACATAATGTAAAAGCATCTGAAACAGAGCCTGCAAAGCCAACAGAAACAGTATCGTTAAATAATTTGCGCACCTTTACAGCGGTTGCCTTCATTACAACGGATTCACCCATTGTAACCTGACCATCGCCTGCAAGAGCACATTTTCCGTTTTTGCGTACACAAACAATAGTAGTTCCCCTGAACTGCATTTTAAATTTTCTCCTTTATTTCTTTTATACGTGCAAGTGCACGTTCGGCAATATATAAATATCTTGCTTGTTTTCCACCTTTAATTTTAGTCTCAGGTGGCTTGATTATGCCAAAATTAACATTCATCGGCTGAA
>JAZOMK010000423.1:0-2660 GCA_045653985.1 Clostridia bacterium
AAGCTCAAGAATCTGCTCATCATGCAATTTCTTTAATTCCATGAATGCTTCGTTATCCTCAGGTAAGTCAACGTTCATGATAAGGAAGTTATGAAGTGCAAAACCGAATTCCTCAAGGCTTTCGTTGATAATTGCCTGCAACGCAACTGAAATTTCATCAAGGCGTGCATCAATTTCCATAATATTTATCTTTTCATTTTTAATTGTGTTTGAAAGATAAGTTCTTACCCTTGCAACGATAATATCCCTAAAGAAGTTTGCAAGTGCAGGTTGCTGTGATGTTGAACCCTGCAAATCTTCACGTGTTAAAGTTCCACTTGTACCAACAAGGTTTGTAAGAAGCTTTCTTGCATCGGTAATACGGATGTTCATGCTACCACGTGCGCCAATATCAACGTGCATATTGGTAACGGGGTCGATAAGTCTTATTCTGCTGGGTGTACCCCATTTATAGCTTAAATGGGTTACGGTGTTTACAAAGTATACTTCTGAATGGAAAACAGTATCAATGCCAACATCTGAAGGAATTTTTACCGCACCGCCAATTAAAGGAAGCGTTTTTGTGTTTAAAGTATAATTACCTGATGGGAAAGTATCAAGGGCAATACCATCGCGGAAAAATACTGCAACTTGTGATTCGTGAACAATCAACTGTGAGCCTGCATTAAAGTCCTCAATAGGATGCTTCCAGATTAAAGTATCATTATCGCCTTCATACTTTAAAACGCTGATAAGGTTTGTATCAGTTGCCTTCTGCCTTTCATAAGCCTTTAAAACATCAATTCTTGCTTCACAGATGGGGCAAACAGTTTCGCTGGGGCCACCTTCAGGCTTCTTTGCGTGTATTTCACAAGCGCACTGAGGGCAACGGATGGTAATAAGATTTTTTAAATCTTCGTTGGTATGTACAGTTTTCTTACATACGGGGCATATTGCCTTATCGCCCTTTCTTGCATCTACAACGATTTTATTTCCGCAGTGGGGGCAGTCATCGGTAACAAGGCTGTCTTTGCGGATATCAATAACGCGTCCGCAAGAACATTTTATTGTCTTTTTTGAAAAAAGTGAGTTTGATGCCTGGTGCATTGCTCCGCACACGGGACATTCGATTACAAAATTACTCATGGTTTTTCCTCCAAACTTAATTTATTAATCGCAAAATACGACTATTTAAAATATTATATCACAAAATAATGAACATTTCAAGTATAAACACCACTTTTATCAACTTTTTTCGCCATTTTTTGCATATAAAATCAGCATTTCCCTGCAAGGAAAATATATCCTTTGCCATAAAAAAAGGCAAGGAATTTTCTTCCTCGCCTAAAATTTTACTATTTCAATACAATTTTTTATGCAAACTTCTTTACATTTGCCACAGCCGTTGCACTTGGTTGCATCAACGTGTGCCAAGAAATTTTCAACGGTGATTGCGCCGTTTTCGCAGGTCTTTGCGCATTTTGAACAGCCGATGCAGGAAACTTTGCAGGCTTTCTGGGCGACTGCACCTTTTTCCGAGTTACGGCACATAACAACCGCCTGAAGTTTCGCCTTTGGCAACAAATCAATAAGACCTTTAGGGCAGGTGTTCATACATTTAGCGCAAGCAACGCACTTTGAAGAATCAATCCTTGCAACGCTGTCGCAAATGGAAATTGCATTTTCGCTACATGCTTTCAAGCAATCGCCATAGCCTAAACAGCCATGGATGCAGGTTTTCTGCCCGCCAAACATCATGCTTGCCGCCTTACAAGTTTTAATGCCCTCATAATTTAATTTTTCACTTGAGTTTTCGCATGAGCCGTTACACCTTACAACAGCGGTAACAGGTGCGATATCCTCTGCCACCTTACCCGTAATTTCCGCAATTTCGTTGGCTACCGAATTGCCACCTGGGGCGCAAAGTGAAATATTTTCCGTTTCGCCTTTAGCAATGGCAGAAGCATAGCCATCACAGCCTGAATATCCGCACGCACCGCAGTTAGCACCCGGCAGACATTCCCTGATTTTTGATTCCGTTTCATCCTTTGGCACACCAAAAAACACCGATGCCAACGATAAGCCTATGCCGATAATAATACCTATAACAGAGACGATTACAACTGCAATTAAAATATCCATTTTCTTCGCCTCCCTTTAAGCAAAAATGCTGTCGATTATTCCCGCAAAGCCCATAAACGAAAGGGAAACAAGTGATGCGGCAATAAGTGTAATAGGCAAGCCTTTTAAAAATTCGGGGATATCGTTATGTTCAATTTTACTGCGCACACCTGAAAACATAATCATGGCAACCATAAAGCCAATGCCCGCACCAACGGACGAGAACATGGACTCAAGGAAATTATAATTTTCGGTAACGTTTAAAAGCACAACGCCAAGCACAGCACAGTTAGTTGTAATTAAAGGCAGATAAATTCCCAAAGCGTTATAAAGTGATGGGATATACTTCTTTAAAAGAATCTCCACAAGCTGTACAAGTGCGGCAATAACCAATATGAAAACAATAGTCTGTAAATAAGCAAATTTTTCGCCTAAAATATACTCATTTATCGGGTAGCACACCGCCGTTGATGTTGCCATAACAAAGATAACGGCAAGGCTCATGCCCAAAGCAGTATCAGTCTTTTTGGAAACGCCTAAAAAAGGACAGATGCCCAAAA
>JAZOMK010000424.1:0-4115 GCA_045653985.1 Clostridia bacterium
TGAATAAAAATTATCTTTGTTTATCGAAACTGACTCATATATAACGTTCATAATGCCACCTCGCATAAATTATATTTTACACTTTGGCTCTTGTCAATAAAAAAATCGAAAATGCAATATAATAATCTAAAATGCAATGGACAAAGGTTGAAATGATTGGTAAAATAATATTCATGAAAAATATTTTACGGAATGTTTTTGCAATATTATAAGAAAATTTAAAAGGAGATTTTTTATATGGTTAAAAAAGTTATAGATGAAATAGTACTCAAAAACATAAAAAGACTTGATGACCTTGATATGTACTTTTCAGGTACTTTGAAAGAGTCTGTTGATTTTATTGAACGCAACCAGCTTTATGATGTAAACGCATGGAAGAAGTTTGTTGATGTTTTCCGTGCAGGCGGTGATGGTGCGGGAGAATGGTATCATACATGGCGCAGTGAATATTGGGGTAAATTGATGCGTGGCGCTTCAATGATGGTAAAATACACAAAAAATGAAGAAGTTTACAAAATCCTCAAAGATAGTATCTGTGATATGTTGTCAACTCAGGATGAGCTTGGCAGAATTTCAGGTTATGCCATAAAAGATGAATTCGACCGTTGGGATCTTTGGGGCAGAAAATATGTAATGCTCGGCATGATGTATTTTATGGAAATTTCAAAGGATGAAAAGCTCAACAAAACATTAGTTGAGTCAATGCGCAAACAAGCTGATTATATTATTGACCACGTTGGCGAAGGTAAACTTGATATACGTAAATGCGCAAGACATTGGGAAGGTCTTAATTCCTGCTCGATTTTGGAGCCTATTGTCCGTCTTTACAGATTAACGGGCGATAAAAAGTATTATGAATTTGCTGAATATATCATTTCAACAGGATTTATTCTCTCCGATAACCTTATTGAACTTGCCTATAACAACGTTTCACCTCACGATTATCCCGTTGTTAAGGCTTATGAAATGATGTCCTGCTTTGAAGGCCTTATGCAGTTCTATTATATTACGGGCATCGAAAAATATAAAACTGCACTTATGAATTTCGGCAAAAATATTATTGAAACCGAGCTTAGTATTATTGGTTGCAGCGGTTGCACTCACGAACTTTTTGACCATACCAGTGTAAGACAGACGCAAACTGATTATAAGGGTGTAATTCAGGAAACTTGCGTAACGGTAACGTGGATGAAGTTTGCCGCACAGTTGCTTGAACTTTCAGGTGATTCAGCCTATGCGGATAAAATTGAACAGTCATTCTATAATGCTTACAGAGGCGCATTTAATACCGAACGTATACCGTACAAAAACCATAATCTTGATAACTATACGCAGGTAATGCCTTTTGATAGTTATTCGCCGCTTGTTGCTGATTACCGTGGTAAGGGGCTTGGTGGTTACAACGTGTTGCTGGATAATACTTTCTATGGCTGTTGCGTGTGCATTGCACCTGCAGGTACAGGTATAATGCCTGAAATTGCATTGATGAATAAGGAAAACGGCATCGTAATAAACTATTATGAAAAAGGTTTCGCCAATGCAGGAAACGGTATAAAAGTTAATATGGATACAAAATATCCTTATAACGGTCTTGTGAAAATATCTCTTGAACTTGAAAAAAGTAATGAATTTGAAATTTCATTAAGAATACCTGCTTGGTGCGATGAAGCAACGGTTTCATATAAAGGTAAAACTGAAAAGTTTAAACCGGGTTATGCAAATATAATCGCACTTTGGGAAAATGGCGATGAAATAATTTTAGATATGCCTATGCAGGTTAAACGTGTTCTTCCGCCTGAAAATGCAGTTAATAACGATATTTTTGCCGCATATACATTCGGTCCTATTGTGTTAGCCGCTGATGCTCGCATTTGCGATCCTGACAGCATTCTTGATGTTGTTTGTGATGAAAATGGATATGTTAATGCGAAGGAAGTTTACTGCCCTGAAATTAAAGAAGCACATATCTGCTTTGAAGTACCTCTTAAATCAGGTGCAACCGCAAAACTTATTGACTATGCCTCTGCAGGTAAAACATGGTCTTTAGAATCAAAAACAGCCGCATGGCTCAGAAGAAAATAAAAAAATACCGCAGAAGTTTTTTCTGCGGTATAATTTTTTAAAAAATGATATGTAATAAAAATTTATCTAAGCAAACATAAATACCTAAAATGAAAGTGTAAATTGCAAAAGGTTTAAATGATTTGTTCTTTATTAAATGAAGCATATATTTTATTGCTAAGAAGCCAACGATAAATGCGGCTAACATACCCAATAGCGTTGCAAATAATGAAATCTTAATTTCTGAATCTTCGCCCTTTAATATAAGCTTCAGTACGTCCCAACAGAAAGCACCTAAGATAGCAGGTATACTCATTAAAAATGAAAAACGTGCTAAAAACTTTCTGTCCATTCCAAAGAAAACACCGCCTGCAATGGTTGAACCTGAACGTGAAATACCTGAAATTGTTGCAATACCTTGTACACAGCCTACTTTAAATGCGTCTTTCGTATTTATGCTTTCAAGGTCTTTTTTTGCATAATTTTTTGAAACCATTTCCATGCTGTAAAGTACAGTACCCGTTATGATAAAACCAAAACCTAAAAATGCGGAAGAAAAGCTATCGGGCAATAATGCTTCAAGTAAAACAGCAATAAATACAGTAGGTATAGTTGCCGCAATAATCATATAGGTAAGTTTTTGTTTAGGATGTCTTATTACTGACCATATATCCTTCCGAAAGATTATAAATACGGCAAGAAGTGTTCCTATATGTAAGCAAACGTCAAAAAGACGGGGGAGACCTTCAACGCCCAAAATGTTTTCAAATAATTCAAGATGTCCGCTTGATGATATTGGTAAAAATTCTGCAAGTCCCTGGATAATGCCCAGAATAATGGATTGCCACCATAAAATTTCCATAAAAATACCTCCTGAAATTTAAAATAGTATAGCATAAAATTTCGGTTTAGTCGAATTATTTTTTAAAATAATACGGTTTTCCCGTATAAAATAGAACATTTTAGTTGCTAAATTTCAAAAAAGTTGTATAATAGTATAGAAAAAAATTATCAGGAGGATATATATTATGCAATACTCACATGAAGTAGAAGAAATGATGTGTGTTGCTAAGGGTGCAAAACACGATCCTGCTCCTATTCCTGAAGAAGGCGCTTGGGTTGCTTCAAAGGAAGTTAAGGACATTTCAGGTCTTACACACGGCATCGGCTGGTGCGCACCTCAGCAGGGCACATGCAAACTTACCCTTAACGTTAAGGAAGGTATCATTCAGGAAGCACTTGTTGAAACAATCGGTTGTTCAGGTATGACACACTCTGCAGCTATGGCAGCAGAAGTTCTTCCCGGCAAAACAGTTTTAGAGGCTCTTAATACTGACCTCGTTTGTGATGCTATCAACGTTGCTATGCGTGAACTTTTCCTTCAGATTGCTTATGGTAGAACACAGACAGCTTTCTCAGAAGGCGGTCTTCCTATCGGCGCAGGTATGGAAGATTTAGGTAAAGGTCTCCGTTCACAGGTTGGTACAATGTACTCAACTGCTGCTAAGGGCGTAAGATATCTTGAAATGGCTGAAGGCTATATTTTAGAAGAAGGTCTTGATGAGAACAACGAAGTTATCGGTTATAAGTTCGTTCACCTCGGAAAGATGATGGAAGCTATCAAGAAGGGTGTAGACCCCAAGGAAGCTTACGAAAAGAACATCGGTACATACGGTCGCTTTGCTGAAGCAAAGACTGTTATTGACCCCAGAAAGAAATAAGGAGGACGAAGAATATGGCAAATTTTGAAAGTTATTCAAGAAGAATTGATCAGATCAACGTTGTCCTTAAAGAGTATGGTTTTAAGGATCTTGACGAAGCAAAGGAATTTGCACTCTCAAAGGGTGTTGATGCTGAAACTATCGTGAGAGAAACTCAGCCCATCGCATTTGAAAATGCTTGCTGGGCATATACTTTAGGTGCTGCCCTTGCACTTAAAAAAGGTTGCAAAACTGCTGCTGATGCCGCAAAGGAAATCGGTGTAGCTCTTCAGGCTTTCTGTATTCCCGGCTCAGTTGCTGACCAGCGTAAGGTTGGTCTTGGCCACGGTAACC
>JAZOMK010000425.1:0-3673 GCA_045653985.1 Clostridia bacterium
TATAACGTATCATGATATTGGCACGCAGTAATATCACCGGTCGGAAGTGTTGTATATTCCATTCCGAGACGTCCCCACATATTATGGCCAAGATGTATTAGTGATGCCCACATTTTATTTTCCATTTTTTTATTCCTCCATAATACAATATAGTGCAATACCGCACTATGATATAATTATATCAAAGAAAAACAGTAAAGTAAATTGCATTTTCTAACATGAATATTGCATTTTCTAACTTTTGCACGCACAGAAAAAAAGTCCTGCATAAAAGCAGGACTTTTTAAAGATTATCTTTTGGTTACAAGAAGTACCATATCATCAGCAATGGGCTTTTCGGGAATATCATATTCACCGTTAGCATCTGCTTTAAGGTTATAATCAATGAGTGTATACTCACCTGTTCTTGTATCAAACCACTGTGCAATATAAGTTGCATCTTTATCCATATTTACAAGTTTACCAGCTGAACCTGTTGTGCGGTTATAAAGGTAAACTACGTAAACATCATTACCAACGTGTGCTGCTGCATAGAAGCCTTCTTTGCCTTCAACTGTCTGGAATGCATTACCATAGTCAAAGTCAGGTGTAAGTTCCCACCAGCCAACACTTTCCATAAAGCCTCTTAAATAAGTAAGCTCATTTGAAATAGGTGCGTTGATAAGGTCTGACCACAAAGTATTAACCTTTTCTTCTTTTGTTACGGTATCAACACCATCAAAAGCATCGGTATCAGTTGCATATCTGCCCTTATAAAGCCACATATCCGCCCCACCGTAAGCATGACCACACATACCACAAAGATATGCTATCCATGCCTGAGCGCGCATGCAGAAATCTCCACCATAGAGATAATGATATCTGGCTTCGTAGTCAACTATAGGTTTATCTGAACCGTTTTCCCAATAGTCTTTAGGAATACCAAAGTTATACTGCGCATGAACTACAGGTCTCCACTGGTTTGCCCACCATGTATGACCTATTGCACCGATAAAAGCTGATGCTCTTGTCTTATATTTCTGTGCAGTTGCTTCAATATCAATATAGTCATAACCACCATCAATGCCTGCGACGGGCACACCACCTGTAACAGTAACTGATGCCGCATTGAGCTGGTGAGCTGAGGTAGGATTCTTGTAAGGATCATATTTATAAACCAAGGAGCACATATTTACATAGGTTAAAACAAGGAAATCAATATCCTGGTTTTTAGCATCGTCAACTTCCTGACCTAACGTCCACATCACGGGGTATGAGCAATAACGTGCAACCCAGTAACGTGTAAGTGCTTCAAGATTTTCATTAAACTGATCAGTAACACTTGAAGGGAATAAAAGTTTTGCGTTTGCATGAACAAGACCTTTTTCAGCAATGTATTGGAAGTATTTATCCATTTCCATAAAACCTTTAATATCTGCTTCAGAAATCTTACCGTCAACTACGTTAATGCTTGTGCCGATAACTTCTGACTGATATACTGTAAAGCCTTGTTCAACTCGACGGTCAACAATATATTTAAAGTGTGAATCTGTTTGAATATCACCGGCATTAGGTCCGGGTGAATCAAATTCTTCCGTTACCATGTTCCAGTGAGTATCACCTAAATAGAAGAACGGAGTGCCATCAGCATACACAAAATATTTTTTGCCGGGCTCAGTTTTTACAAAGCCATGCTTATAAATATCAAGATCACCCTTGTAGGCATTACAAGCAACCGTACCTTTAATACCGCTGATACCAACGTCTTCACCTGTTGTTACGGTTTCATAATCCCAAATGCCACACTCAGTAGGTGCAAAGCGAACTGCCCATTTTGAGCCACCGTTCCAGAAGCCGGGCATAAGGAGCTTTGTTCCCGTTGAACGATTTATAAAGGTTACGTCAAGAACTGTATCAAAAATATTCTTTGACGTTTTATTTGCCGTAAAAGGAATTTCAACAGAAACCCATTGTTCTGTAACGTAATCGGTTGCTTCTAAAATATCCTCAGGTGCAGGTGTAGGTGCAGGAGTCGAAATAGGTGTTGAGTTAACTATAGCACCTGTCGAACCACCTTGTGATGTTTCGTTTCCTTGCTGTGCTTCGTTATTACAGCCTGAAAAAGCGCCGAAAGCAACTAAAAACGTACATACTATTGCCAATAACTTTTTCATTATTTATCCTCCTTCTGCGACTTTTTCTTTTTTGAAATTATTAAAACAACCACCGCAGCTGCAATTACGATTACTGCACCAGCCGCAATAACTATTATTGTAATGGTGTTATCGCCTGAATTTTGATCTTCGTTATTTTGTTCACCATTAACATCAATATTACTTGTGTTATCAATAAGACCGCCTTCAACTATAGTTTCAACAGATTCCATAAAGTTGATGTTGTATCTGCCGCCACCGATAGGCTTATGGATAACAACGGGTTCTAATGAACTTTCAGGCTTTGTTGCAGGCTTAGTTTCTGTATCAACCGCAGGCTTCTTGTCTTCTTCTTTGTTTACGGGCTCATATTCTTCTTGCATAAAAATGCCCATATTTTTAACTTGAATAGCACCAAGCTCTTTAAACGTGCTTACGTTATCAAAGCAAAGGTTCCATGCTTCCCAAAGGCCGTCTTCAACATCTTCAGAGAAGAAAGTGCACATGATTTCTATTCTCTGCCAATCTTCGCTGATTTCCTTTTTGTCTGAGCCCAAAATAGTAAGTCTTACGTCGCCTTCACCATGATGGCTAAAGGTAGCTGCGAGATAATTTTCTTCAAAAGCTTCTTTTGTTTTGGTAAGGTCAGTAGTTTTGGGACGGATTTTAATACCAAAGGGATGTGTTTCGCCTTCCATACCCTTATAGTTAAGAGCGCGAATATCAAATACAATATAAACGGTTACTTCGTCTTCATCGCCCATTGCTTCTTTTACAGCAGGAAGGATATCAAGGAAAGGTGAACCATAAGCACTCTTCCAGTTAGTCATTGAGTACATCGCCTGGTCTTTAAAAGTTCCTTCGATAGGCTCGCTTGAAGCATAACCTTTAGTCCATTTTGCTGTAAGATAGTTGTTTTCAGGAAGTTCAGGTGTATCCTCAGCATCAGCGTTTGCAGTTAAATCAAGGCTTGATGCATCAACACTACCTGAGCTTGTGCCTGCGTTGCCACCATTTTCAGGTGTTACAACTGCCTGATTTAAATCAATAAGAATTTCACCATCGCCCTCTTCATAGTCAACAAGTTCGATTTTGGTGTTTTTGATATACATTGTTTTGCAAACTTCGTAAGTCATTCTGTCAAAGCAGAAGTTGATACTCCCCCAAAGTCCGCCATTAATATCTGTTGCAGTAAAGGTTGCTTCACCTTCAAGAGTTACCCATTCATCAGCAACAACTTCATTTTCCCAAACGCGGATTGCGTAGTTACCACCGCCGGTATCGTAGAAAGCACCTATACCCTCATCACGATATAATGATTTGAAGGCATCAGGTTCTTTAATGTTTTTATGAACATCACGTGCACGCACCATAGCGCCAAATGTAAGGTCTTCACCTTCAAAGTCTTCATTATAATCAATTTTAACGTCAACACTTATTGCAACGGTAATTTTATCATTACCTTCAATAAGCTTTTTAAGTTCAGGCATAATATCAACACCTGCTGAGGTATACGCCTTAGTGATACCGCCATAAGAATA
>JAZOMK010000426.1:0-5007 GCA_045653985.1 Clostridia bacterium
AAGGAAAAGGCTAAATTTATGCCAAAAAGCGCGAAAAGGTGCAAATTAGCACTAAATTTAGCCTGAAATTGGTGCAATTAATCTAAAAGTGAGACGTATTTGGTTGAAAAATCGTTTTCGGGGGCTTCTTCCTTAGCTTTATATGTAACAGTAGCAGTAATTTCGAAAGGTTTATCGCAATAATCACAAGTATAATACCGCCTACAAGTTGCGAAATGCCCGTAATACAAAACGGCGAGTTATCCCCTGCAATATTTTTTGAAAGTATACCTGAAACAACTGTACAAATTGATGCGCCAATAATTAAAAAATCACCTATTGCAAAATTCAAGCCAACAGAAGATATATTTATTGCGATAATACCTGCAAAGCCTATAATTGCACCGATAATTTTATAAATACTATACTTTTCACTTTTAATGAATAGAAAGGCAAAACATACGTACAAAAGCGCGCCTAACTGCTTTATAATTGCTGTTTTTGAGCCATCAGTAAAAGCAAGACCAATATAAGTACAACTATAATGAAGAACTATCGAAAACAGTCCAATAAAAATAATTGACATTAAATTTTTGATTTTAGGTTTTGCAATTTTATCATGTTTAAGCAACATTATAAGTGAAACAACAGCACCGCACACAACAAAGCGCATTCCTGCAAACATAATTATATCAGGAACGTTTGTTGATTGAATCAAAAAGGCTTCATATCCCATTTTTACACACGGAAAAAGAGAGCCCCACAGTGCCATAACAAGCAGTGCCAATAACAAAGTTTTAATTTTATTTTTCATCTTTTAAACACTCCTCGATTACTTTGTCTGCTAAAATTTTTGAGCCTTCCGTTCCGTAATGTACCCAATCGGAACGAAGTAAGCTATCAAAAATTTTAGCAACTGAATATAAATCGTTGACTTCTCCCCCGAGTTCCGCCATAACTTCTTTTGTTTTTTGATTATACTGTTCATTTTCCTTATTATAGCGGAAGAAATTAGGACTTGCCCACTCTTCAACTACGCTTGTAAAAAGGGCAAATATGACTTGTGCATTGGGAAATAAAAATACGATTCTATTATACACTCTTTTAAGCATAATGTCATTATTTATTACCCAAACAAATATGGTTTTCTGCCATTGTTTTCCATATCACAAATAAAGGTACAGCCTGCATTTACATCATTAGCATCCGCATACAGACTTGCGGTTACAACAATGAGTTTATCCATATTTTCACCTACAAAAGCACAACTTGCAGGGATTTTTGCAGGAACTTCAATATATCGTTTTATCTGCATATCCTTTGTATCTACTACGGCAATATGACCTTGTCCCCAACAAGCAACGTACAAAAAATCATTTTTGTCGATAGTAAAACCATCAACACCTTTGACCTCTATCTGTCTGCCGGTAAAAAATATTTCACCATTTAATTTATCAAAATCATATTCTTTAATAACATTTGTATCGCTATCGGTATGATAAAAACGTTTTTCATCCATTGACCAATCAAAGCCATTGGAAAGAAGTAAATTATCAAGCAAAATTTTAACTTTACCGCATTTATCAACAGAATATAATTTACCATCAACGCTATAACTTGCACCAATTCTCTTTGAACTTTGCGTGCCTATATAAAATCTGCCATCGGGGCCAACTTTAGCATCGTTACCATATTTTATTTCATACTTTTTTATATCATAAATTGGTTTCAATGAATTATCAGACTCAAGTATAAAAGCACCGTTTCTGCACCATACAAGTATTTCGCCTTTTTTGGTAAAAGCTATTGCCGCAACGGAAAAATCAAGTTTTCGTATCGTAACATTTTGGCTGATAATATCAATTTCAAGTATTTCGTTAGCACCAAAGCCATTAACCTGATATAGTTTATTATTAAAACTATTCCATACGGGACCTTCACCTATGATACATCTTTCCTTTGAAATTATTTTCATTTTATATTAACCCTTCAGCCTGGCGAATAAAACCGTCCTGCTCTTCTTTATTGATATTATTGAATAAAACGTTCCATCCACAAACCCTTATCTGCAAATCCTCATAATTTTCAGGATGTTTCTGTGCATCACGAAGCATATCTGCATCAAATACGTTTATGTGCATTGCGTGACCGCCACGGTTAATAAATGTCATAAGTAAACTGTACATAGATTGAAGTCCGTCTTCGCCTTTTACTGCAGATGGCAATAAGCCTAAATCAAGGGCGGCATCGCAGGTAAACTGAGAAGCATCAATTTTTGTTGCAGAAAGTATTGCAGCCGTTGCGCCTTCACGATTCATGCCCATTGATGCGGAAACGTTTTTGGAAAGTTCCTGTCCTTTTAATCTGCCGTTAGGCGATGCGGCAGTAAGTGCGCCCTGAGAATATGACTGACGGGCAACGTGGAAACCTACCGTCCACATACCGCCACGCTTTTTGCTTGTCGGTCTTTTGCAAACCTTTGAGCAAATAAAGTTGACAATATCAGTTGCGAAGCTATCGGGTAAATCTTTATTATTTCCGTACTTATCCCTATCGGCAAGTAATTGTCTGCGGAAATTTTCGTTACCTTCATAATTGTTATCTAAAATTTCTTTGAACTCACTTAAAGTAAGTACTTTATTATCAAAAACGTATTTTCTGATATTGGTCAATGAATCGGCAATGTCGGCAATAAAGCCGAAGCAAAGGCAGTCACCGTTACGTGCCGCACCGCCACCTAAGGCATCAATGCCCTTTTCAAGACAAGACGGAAACGTTGCAGAAAGCATTGATAACGGATTTATTTCTGATAAATAAATTTCCAGAGAATTAGTGATATCAATAACCTGCTCCATTAAATATGCTAACTGCTCTTTGTACTCATTATAAAATTCATCAAAAGTCTTGTATTGGCTGACGTGAGGACAAGTTCTTCCTGCAAAAACACCGCTTACGGCATCACTACCTTCATGTAAAGCATACTCAAGAGGCTTTAACAAGTTAAGATAATTCATTGTTGCAGCGCCGTATGAGCCCTGACTGGAATACTCATAACAACCCTTAATATCGCAAAGTCTTGCTTGTTCCTTTGTTGCGCCTGTATTTTCTAATGCTTTACGAATTAAAGCATCACTTACAAAAACTATACTGTTGTTTCCACCACGAATCATATCAAGTGCTTTTAAAACAAATGACTTAGGTGTACTTTTTGCAACTTTAATCTGAATTTTGGGGTTATAAATTCCCATTTTATCATAAACGTCAAGAAACAGATATGAAAGCTCGTTTATAACGGTTGATTCATCTTCATTGCAACCACCAAGATATACAGGCTGATTCCAATAGTTATCTATTGCAGTAAACTGTAAAAGGAAATATGCAAGAGTTTTGCGTATTTCTTCCTCAGGCACACCGTTTTCAATATCGTTTTTATAAAATTTATACAGCATGCGGTCAAAGTTACATAACGAGCGCACCTGCAAGCCTTCGATATGCTCGCACAATATAAAATAAAGATAATCAACAAGCAAGGCTTCATAAAAAGTTTTGGGTGGATTATTTTTTATATTTTTAAGCGCATCAGCCATAGCAAGATTACCGTCAGCTTTTGCCTGATTTTCAAGACGGCCTATAAAATCGATGATTGCGATATAGGTGATTTTTATTCCGTCAAAGAAGGCAGTTTGCTCATCTGTAATATTTTCAATTTTAGCACGTGCTTCTTCACTTTCAGCAAGAATGCCACTAAAACCCAACGAAAAAATACGATCCCATATAGGTACGCTGTGGTCATAGTCAAGCCATATGGTTACTATGCCGTTTTTTTCAAGTTCAGCGCGTCTTTTTTCTACTTCAGGAAGCTTTGCTTTAAGCACCTCATTTTTCCACGGACCAATAAGCGGTCTTACTAACGGACGGTTTATCATATTTATCGCAGGATAGATATCTCTTGTATCGCAAGAAATTCTTGTATTTTTAAGTACAAACTCAAAAGCCCTTGCTTTACGCACGGGATGAGGAAGATTTTTAATTTTTTCATCTTCAACTACTATGCCTTCCATAATATCATCGCCAAACATACCGCTGTTTTCGTCAAAAATGACATCGTGCCTCATAAATCGGCCCATTCTGGTATTATCATAGGTTTCATAGTCGTGATATTTGTTTAAAATGTAGTTGTAATCAGCATCGTTAATATATTTCATTTTAAAGACCTCCTTAGCCTTTATTATTATATAACATCGATCTTTTTTATGAAATAACAAAACGAAACAACTTGACGAAAACAATACAATATGTTATTTTAATTTCGAGGTGAAATTTATGATAAGTGATTGGAATAATTCCATTATAACGGATATCGCTTTTGCAACGTATGTTAAACCATGTACAGGCAAACCAATGCATACAAATCGCCCTTTTCATGGCTTTGTAATCAATGATGATACGTCGGATAAAAACATATATTTTTCTGACGGTACAGTTCTTCACGCAGGACCTAACGAAGTACATTATCTGCCAAAAAATTCAAGTTATCGTATTAAAACTATTACTCCCGGCGGGTGTTGGGCAATAAATTTCGATGTTTTAGAAAATATAAACGAAAAACCATTCACATTAAAATTTAGAAATCACGAAGCTGTTTTAAAAGACTTTGTTGACATAGAAAACGCCTGGAAAGAGAAGAAAATTGCTATTATAAGAAAATGTCTTTATGATATTATTATTAAAATTGATACTGAAATAAATCGCACCTATACCCCATTAAAAAAGCAATCGCTTATTAAACCCGCTGTTGATCATATAAATCAAAATTTTACGGAAAATATGCTTACAATAAAAGAATTAGCCAAAAAATGTGGTATTACTGAAGCATATTTTCGCAGAATATTTATCGATATATACTCCCTTTCACCAAAGGAATATATAATCAAGCTTAGAACAAACTATGCAAAACAGTTGCTTGAAACCAACGAATTTTCCATAACGGAAATCGCCCTTATGTGCGGATATTATGAGCCATGCCAT
>JAZOMK010000427.1:0-3137 GCA_045653985.1 Clostridia bacterium
TCCTCTATAATGGGATTAACCAATTATCAGCCTTACAACTAAATAAATAAGCATAGTAAAATCCTCTCTGAAAAACCAGAGAGGATTTTTTGTTACTTATAAACGTAAAGTACGTAGTCAGTTCCTGCAGGCTTTTGGGGCAATGAATAACTTGTTGAGCTTCTTGTTGTAAATGTACCGGTTGAATGTACTGTACCTGAAATAGGATCAAACCACAAATAATTATAAGTTGTATTTTTTGAAAGACTGTAAAGCGTACCTGTTGCCGTACCTTTGCTTGTTGAGTTTGGAATTTCAGCAACTGAGCTATCTGAGAAGTTAAAGAAGTAAATTACCATCTTTGTATTATCAGCGTTTGATGCCATATAAGCATACGCGCCACTTGAACGTTTAAGATAACTTGTGCTTTCGAATCTTGGGATGAGATTCCACCAATCGCCAACTGTATTTTCAAAGAAGTTACGCATATAGCCAACCTGAATTGCGCTGGGGTATGTAAGTGAATCTTCCCACGTTGCCGCCTGCTTTTCTTCAGGTGTTATGATGTCAACACCATCCTTTGAGGTTGTATCTTCATCATAGGTGTTAAGATAGCTCCATGTATCCTGACCGCCCCATGCATAGCCGAACACACCGCTTAAATAAGCAATCCAACCTTGTGCACGTGCACCGAAGTTCTTTGTCCAGAGATAGCAATATCTGCCTTCATAGTTTACAACAGGTTTGCCCTGGCCATTGTTCCAAGCATCCTTTGCATAACCATGTTGTGTAGAACTTTCACCTGTAAGAGTGGGAGACCACTGCAAAGCGTAGAAATCGTGTTCTTCCATATTTCTAAATGATGAGTTACTAACACCTGCATTTGCAATGCCTTCCTGGTGTGCAGTAAGAGGACGGCTGTAAGCATCATACTTTGAGATATATTCAGCAACGTAATGATAGGGGTTATTTACATAGCTCCATTCAACATGTCCGTTAAAGGTATCACGATTCCAGAAGAAGTCATTATCAACTTCCTGACCTAATGACCACATTACGGGGTATGCTGAGTATCTTGCTACCCAATAACGGCAGATGCGTTCAAGTTCTTTCTTTGCTGTATCTGAAATGTCATACATTTCATAATCGCCCGTTGAGTGGGTTGCAGTACCAACAACTTTATCGGAGAATCCGCCAAAGTTATTGATAAATGTAAGCATTGATGAAGGATAGAAGAAGGATGCGTTTACGTGTGTAAGACCTGCATCAGCGATAATCTGGAACTTTGCATCATATTCTCTAAGGTTCTTTATATCAGCACTTGAAATGCTGTTTTCAAACTTAAAGCTTGCGCCCAAAGGTTCGCTTTGAATTACTGAATAGTTGTTCTGTACACGATTTTCAACAACAGTTTCTACAATTTCTAACGTTTCTGAACCAAGGTTCCAATGGGTATCTGCAAGGTAGAAGAAAGGTGTGCCGTCATCATACATAAAGTATTTAACGTTATCCTGAACCTTAACGTGTCCGCGTTTATAAAGTTCAAGATCGCCTGAATATTCAGTACAGGTCAAAGTGTTCGTCTGGTTATGTAAGCCTGAGTCCATGCCGTTGGTACATACGGTTGTATAAGTCCATTCGCCTGCTGTGGGACACATAAAGCGTACACGCCAGATTCTACCGCCATCCCAGAAGCCGGGAATATTATAAGTTACTGTACCGTTGGTAAGTACAAGGTTTACGTCAACATCGTGGAAAGGATCATCATACCATTCTTCTGAAATAAGTGTGATTTCGTTTGTGCGCCATGTTTCAGCACTATCAACCGATGCGGCTACATCGTTATATTGCATAGTACCAACGGTGAAATCATCAATACAGATTTCAGTAATACCGGGGTTAATTCCCTGCAAGCAATAATTCCAATATCCGCCTACACCGATATCAGTTGAATTAACTGCAATTATATCGCTGTGTGTATACCACGTGTCATTCATGCTGCCTGTTACTGCCAACAATGCGCCATAATAGTTTGAACCATGTTGAACGATAAATGAGTTAGCACTCTGTCCTCTTATTAAAGTTGAGAACGGTGATGCAGAACCATCGCCACCCTTTATTTTATACTTAAAGGAAATAACGTACTCACCGGGTTCGGTTATGTAAGGCATAATGTTAAAGGTAGGTGTAAGGTAGTGATAAGTTGAATCCTTATAACCATCTTCACTTCTTGTTACTACCATGAACTGGTTTCCACCCTCTGTTCTGAGGCTGAGGCTAACACAGTTCTTGGCATTATCCATTTCAGACCAATTTGTCTGCTTTATTGACGTTATGCCTTCAAAAGTGCTATTTGCACTATCAATATAATTCTTTGTGATTTCTTTTTCATCAACAAGTTCATCTTCTTCACCTAAGTCAAAATTATCATCGAAATTATTAAGTGATTTGATGAAGTTCTTAGCTGATCTGCCATAATTATAAAGCGCTTTTACAATACCACCAACTGTTGCATCGCCATGCTTTGCTTCAATATAAGCATTAACGTTATATGAAACTTCGCTTATTAAAGCATCGCCCTTATAAAGTTTTGCAGTAAATACTTTATCAAATTCGGTTGCCTTTAAATCTTCGGTATAGTAAGTATAAGTACCATCGCTGTTCTTTGTAAGTGTTGAACGGTCAATTTCAACATCATTGATGTAAACTTTTACGTTTGCATCTTTAAGAGTAAACTTAAAGTATACTTTATTGATGTTTGCAATGTGTACACCAAGTGATTTTACTCTGTTTTCAGCATCAGTATTGCCTTTAATTTCCTTAACACCGATAGGTGCGCCGAAAGAACTCTTGTAATTCTTTACCCAAGTCGCTTCGTTTGCAAGGGAATCAACGTTATAATCTTTATATAACTGTGCTGCTGCGCCATACTCAAGCATATCGGCAACAAGTACCTTAAAGGCTTCATACTGAAGGTAATTATAGCCAAGTTCATTTGCAGGCTTATTCATAAGACGCTCGCAATAAAGCGCTACACTATAGTTTTCGTGCTTACCGATAAGGAAACCTGCTGCATGGTAAAGTTCAGCTGTTATTTTATCATTCATACACTGTGGGTTAATACCTGTGTATGTATATTTGTACATTTTGTACTCTTC
>JAZOMK010000428.1:0-6974 GCA_045653985.1 Clostridia bacterium
GTTTTTCTTTTTAGTTTTCGCACAGGCTTTATATAATTAAAATAATACACAGCATCATCAACTACTTTGTTCAAATCATCACACTTCCAATATTGGAAGTGTGAACGCAGAACATCCTTGAATCTTCCGAAGAAGGATTCAATAACCGCATTGTCTCTTGGTGTTCCGGCTCTTGACATACTTTGAATTGTGTTGTATGATTTAAGCAGGTTGCAATAACCTGCTGATGAGTACTGTGCGCCCTGGTCGCTGTGCAAAAGGATAGGGGTTACGGTACTCTTTGCTTTTTCAAGGATTCTTTTTGCAGGCTTCATTACAAGAAAATTATCAAATATATCACTTAATTCATAATCAAGTATTTCGTTGTTAAACAAGTCTAAATAGCAAGCAAGATAATGCCATTTTCCTTTAAACTTTATATATGTAACATCTGTTACAATTTTTTGCATAGGTTTTTCTGCATAAAATTCTCTGTTTAATATGTTAGCAAACTTATCATGTTCCGCGCCTTCGGTGTCGGGATTTTTTTGTTTTCTTACATATCCGCTAATACCTAACCTTTTCATTGATTTCCAAACGGTTATATCAGAAACCGCCCAACCATACATATTAAGCAAGGTATCTGCTATTGTTCTATACCCCTGTGAAGGATAGTGTGAATGTATATCTGCTACGTAATAATCCAGTTTTTCGTATTGCTGTTCGTAGCGATTTAAAGCCCCTTTTCGTTTTATCCACTTGTAGTATCCAGAACGTGAAACCTCATATATATCGCAAAGTTCTTTTATTGAATGCTTATCGCTTTCTTTCTCAATACAGGCATAAATTTGTTGAATTACCTTCTTCTGGCATCGCCCCTTTCTTGTTCGTTTAATTTTTTTAATCGTAATATCTCGGAATCTTTCTTTAGAAGTTCTCGTTCTAACAAAGCAACTTTATATTCAAGTTGTTCCATTGGCGTTAATTCTTTTTTTCTATGATATTTTGCAAGAGGATTCCCTGGTTTGCGCTTGTTGACAAGCTCATCCTCGCCACCTTCTAAATATTGCTTTGTCCACTTGTGAATTTGCGCATGGTATATTCCTGTTTCTCGTTCCAAATCTGATGCTCGTTCACCTGCTAAATTTCTTTTTACTAACTCTAATTTTTCTTCTTTGCTATGAGTTATATTGGTTCCGCCCTTTGGTCTTGACATTTATTTCAACTCCTTTTCTTTATTTTAGCATAAAAAATGATGGCAGACACTTTTTTGTGTCTACCATCATTATACTACTTCACGTCTGCGTCGCTTTTTTAATCATATGCAAAATCTAAATATTCAGGTAATATTGAATCTTTAAAAGGAAGATACATAGCGAAAGGTGTTTTTTTGCCGAATGTGCGGAAAACACCTTTTTCAGCGTTTTGGTTAAAAACTATATAGGGCTGAGCATCTTTGTTGCCAAAAAATTCAACTATAAAGAATTCATCGTTTCTTAAAGCAAAAATAAAATCTTCGCCCTTAAAGAAATCTATCTGGTAGTTTAAAAAATCATTTACCCTTTGCGTAATGCAGTTTTTAGGCAGAAAATCTTTTCTAAAACGGAAATATTCTTCCATAGAAATCTTTTTAAATGGTACGTTTTCTGCTTTAGGATAAACTTCTGTTTCATCATTGTATATGCACGTTAAATAACCCATTTTTCCATAGAATTTAAAGAGATATTCGCTTGAGGGTGTGAGACATGCACCCATATAGCCTAATGCCTTTAAATGCTTGTGTAAAGCCTCCATTAAGCATTTGCAAAAGCCTTGTTGTTTAAATTCATTTAACGTTGCAACGGCATAAATGTAAGCTACGTTTCCATCATTAAAATCACAATCAAACCAATAAAGCATTGTGGCGATTTTTTCGTTATGTTCAACTACCATTGCGTGGTTTTTATCATATGTTGATAAAAAGAATTGGTCAATATAAGAAGCTTCATCATTAAATGCTTCGCGCCAAAGATTTTTTAATTGGGGGATATCTTTAGTTTCGGGGTGGCGTATAATCATAAGGAAACCTCTGTTACACTTATGCGCTCTTGCATATGATGCGGATTATAACTTAATTTAGCTTTTCTTAAACCTTCAATTCCCATATCTTCTTCGCGGTTAAGATATTTTATTAAAGGATATTTTTCTGAAATATACGTGGCAAAAAAATTGTTTATGGCGGTGTACGCACCGTCAAAAGACGTATCTGCTTTTTCAAAATGTACGTCAAAAGTATCATTTGAAGTTTGTGATGCTAAAGTAAAGGCGATAACCTGACCATTAACAGATAAAACTATGCCTTCAAAGCCTAATAAAGAATAATTATCAAAGGCGCGCTTTAATGCTTGCTGTTCGTAAGCGATATCTTCATTGTTACGGCTATTGAACCATTTTAATGCAAAGTCCCATACAGCGGGAATATTGTCTTCGCTAATTGTTTCAACGGTATAATTGTGGTATAACAGTTTAAATTTGTTTAAATGATTGCGCTTCTGGTGAAACTTTCTGCCTGATAAAAATTTTAAATCATCTAAAAGATAAATGTAATCTTCGTGATCGCGTTTTGAGGTAAATATAAATTTATCGGGGAAAAGGTTTTTAACTGCTTCTGCATCGGCATTATTTAAGCCTGATAACCTAAAAGGAATATTTCTTTCCTTTGCATCCAGCATAAGTAATTCAATAATATGCTTTAAATCGCCATCGCCAACAGGGAAAGGATAAACATATTTTTCACCGTACTTTGCCAAAAATACAAAGAAACCGTCAACTACAGCGTATTTGGCGTGGCCCCATATAAACATTGTTGCCAAAGTGTGCAAACAGCTTCTATTTTTGCTGAAAGATAACTTTTGATATTGGTCTTTTATATCCGGTGTAACGGGTTTAAAATCAAGCATATATTTACTCCTTAACAGCGATAAAATAATTATATAACGGCTTTTAAAAGTTGTCAATCGTTGACAATGGATTTGAGATATGATATAATTCCATCGTAGCAAAGGAGAAGTAGTATGGAAAAATATTTATTCAAGGATAATGGCTTTAAAAACGGCTTTAAAATAATTGAAATGGAAAGACCAAATGGGCAGGAAATTACCGCAGGTATCTGGAATTTTCCTTGTTCAACGGGCGAACCTCAATGGCAGGTAGATCAATGGTATTCAAAATATTGTTTGTGGCATGATAGGCAGGAAACTGATCCTTTAACTATTACTGACGGCAAAACCAAGTGGCTTAAATACAACATGGCAGATAACTCACTTTCCATGCGCCTTAATGCGCGCAACGTGTATGAAGGCAGGGCGGCAGGTGATGAGTTATGGCCACATTTGTTGCTTGAACAAGAGTTTGGAAGCTATGATAATCTTCCTAAAGAAAACAGAGAGTTTTATGATGCTGACTTTAAAAAGCTTGAGCTTTCACTTGATATAAGGATGCCTGAATACATCCCCACCGAAAACCCTGAAGGCATAAATGCTTGCCAATTTTTTGCTTATTTTTATCTTACATTAAAAGAAGAAAGAAAGTTTATCTGGTTTGGTGTATATCTTTTTGATGATAGAGATCTTATGGAAACCTATTGGCACATTGATACGGTTGGTACTGAAATGATTTACGTTATTTCAACTGTCGATACTTATGGCGGGGCAGAAAAATCCTTTAACGTAAATGGCGTAACACCAACAAATGAGTGGAAGGAAATCCGCCTTGACCTTACTCCTCACATTGATAAGGTAATAGAGCTTGCAAACCGCGATAACACCTTTGGCAAACACGTTAAACGTGAGGATTTTTACATTCGCGGCAATAACATAGGTTTTGAGGTTCACGGCAACAGCGATTGCACTATAGAAATCCGCAATTATAATTTAATATCGCATAGATAATAAAAAACTGTCGGTTATATTAAGCCGGCAGTTTTTATTAAGTATATAATTATTATAAGAAGTAAAACTGATGCAATAGTAAAAAATGCAATATTAAAGAAAATGTTTAAGAATTTAGGCGAAAGACAAATGCGCTTTTTATACTTTTGCAAAATTATCTGTCGTTTTTCTTCAATAAGGTTTAATGAGTTGGGGAAAGTGGTATCAATATATTTTTGTATCATTTTAATATTTTTAGTATCGGTAAAATCAAGGTCTGCTAAGGTTTTTGCAGCAAGCTCAGCGCGACTTCTTAATTTTGCCTCGGCAGAATCAAGCTGATGCAATCTTTCAAAATCTGCTTTGCAAACTTTGTATTTACCATAAATAATATCATCAGTTATTTTTGACATTTTTTTGACACCTCTTTTTGATATTATATCAAAATAGGTGTAAATTTGCAAATAAAAACTATAAAATGGGGTAGAATGGCGAAGATGCTATTGTATTTTCACTTGTAATTACCCGATCTTTTTCAAAATTATATAATATATTTGTTGAACCTTTTACCGTAACGGGCATACAAGTGGTAATATAAATGATAATTACGCCGTCTGTTAAAGTTAAAAAAGTGTTGGTGTCAACTTCCGAAACGTTATCGCTGAAAAAAGAAAAATGCGCCGTAACGTTAAATGGCCATACTGAATCTTCGGGAATCGCCATTTTTAAATTTACGGGAACTTTTAAAAAACCTTGCGAGGTTTGCCTTGCACCTTCATAAACGTAAGTTACGGTACAACTAAGCGAAAGTTCACCGCTTATATCGGCGCAGTTTGAGTTTAAGTGTGGCACTACTGTAATTCCGTCCTGCTGTGTTCCCGTTCCACTTGCGTAAAGTACGGTTATATCCGATGGCAGAATGTTTGTTTCAAGGTTTAACTGAGTTCTGTTAAGGTCGATGCGTACGTTATCAAAAATTCTTGTTGCAAGTATTGTTATTGAGTTGTCATTATCATAAATTCCTGAATTAAACATAAAAAATCCCCTTTCAAATATATTTTATGTATAAATGAAAGGAGATATTTGTCAATTATTCAAAATCTACGTCAGTTTCTTTTTTCTTCTTTTTGCGTGACGGTAATGTTGAGTACGTGCTGAACATTGAAAGCAAGAAAGCAAGCCCTGCATTAAATGCGCAATGGGCGGGAATCAGGGATTTACGTACATACTCAGATATTGTGTAAACTTCCGTTTGTGAAAGAAACTGATGTAAAACAAACGTTGAAGCGGAAAGCACAAGGGTGATAAGTGAGAAAAACGATACTATTAAAAATACGGATGAGTTTTTGTTGCCGCGTTTTAAAAGAATTTCAGCAGGCAACCAACCCATAAAATATCCGCTTACTGCGGCAATGCTTATCTGTATATTTGAAAGCCAGATAAATAAACCTGCGCAAAGTAAATATATAAGTATTACTAAAATTTGCGATTTAATAAAAAACGAGAAAAACTTTTTAAATGAAAATGATTTTTTCTTTGGTTTTTCTTCAATAACTTCTGCTGTTTCTTCTGCTTCGGTTATAATGGGTTCTTCTTGTTTTTCTTCGGTGCAGGGGCTTTCTTCTTCAATTACGATTTCCGCATCTTTTGAATATTCTTCAAGGAAAACGTACATATTGTTTTTATAGTCGATAGGATGCTTTTTATCTTCAAAAGTTATGTTTCTATCCTTAAAATACTGGGATATTATTTTTGCAGTATTTGTAATAAAACTTTTGCGTTTGAAGGCGTCGGGCGTTAAAGTTATTTTTATGCCGTTTTTTACAATACGGGCTTTAACAAAGTTTTTAAGTGAGTCTTTTAAAAAATCTATAAAAGCGTGCTTTTCATCATCGTTGGTTGCAGGAAGGTTAATATAAAGGAAAATTTCGGTTTCCTCAGAAGGATCAACGGTGTATAAAAAACCATCAATTTTTTTATAGTATGAACCTTTTATGCCTTCCTTAAAATGAAGATTAGTTTTTAAAAAATCTGCGTTCATAAAAAACCTTCTTAATATGTAATATATAATTAGTATACCACATATAAAAATAAAAAACAATAGAATTATTTTAAGTCAATGCAAAAAAATACCCGATGCTTAAAACATCGGGTAAAATATTATTCGTCAATCTTCTTTAAAAGTTCTTCAATCTTAGGTGCAAGTTCTACTTCTTCCTTCTTGAAGATAACATCATAGAATTTAAGAAGTAAAGGTGCGTTCCATGCAATACCTGTCATAAATGAGTTGCCACCGATTGTCTGGATAGCCTTAACACTTGTTGTATCGCCACCGTTGAAACTGTCAAATACAGTTGTAACGATTTCAACTGCGCGCTGGATGCCCTTTTCAAAAAGATCATCAACACTATCGGTATATGTATAACGTGTATCCCAAGGTGCAATCCACTCAGTATGGCTATCGTTCATAAAGTCAATATCATTCTCAAAGCTTTCATATACAGTCTTTGTGAAGAAACCTTTTGTAAATTCCTTTGAGAAGCCTTCATAAACAGAAGTAATGGGCTTCATAAGACCGGGCTTAATACGTGTCTTCATACGTGCGTTCATATCCTGGTATGCTTTAACAACGTCTTCACGTGAAATATCTTTACCGTAAACAGTTTTGATGTTTACAGGATACATACGGCAGATTTCGATAAGCTCTTTATAAGTTACCCAGAACATTTCGTCAATCTTTACTTCCTGAGGAGTTTTGCCCATGTGCTTGGAAAGCATAATTTGGTCGATTGCATTGTTGATGCGCTTTCTGTAAATACCAAAACGTTCCGGCATAGGTGCGTTTGGTGTAACGAAGCCTGCACGATAAAGGATATAGGGGTTAATTGCGCAGTCAACTGCGTAGTGAACAAGATAGCCGTAGAAGTAGGGGAGTATGATTTCTTTATCAGCGTCCTCCTGCTTTGCGATGTATCTGTAGATAAGGTTCATCCATTCATCAACTGAACGTTCATGAAGCATCATTGCCATACGGTGGATGCTTACGTCAGATTTTAAAGGTGCGCCGTAGTAATTAAAAAAGTCGGG
>JAZOMK010000429.1:0-3465 GCA_045653985.1 Clostridia bacterium
AGATTCAACAGCAATCATAAGCATAGGCCATTCGGAAACATCGCCCGAAGCAGTTGAAAATATAAAGCATTACGGTATAAGGTTGCAGACACATTCAACAAATGCAACTGGTCAGCCTGAAAGAAGGCGCGGTACGCGTTCATTTGGTCCTGATGAAGTATGTCTGTATGATTCTGATATGTATGCTGAAATAATAAGCGATTCACAGTTCTTGCACGTAAGTGGGGAAATGCAGAGGCTTATTTTAAAGGTAAAGGGTGTTGATAAGGTTATACTTATTACAGACAGTAATGTTTGTGAAAATTCAAACCCAAGAGAAAGTGAAAAACACATAACTGATTTAATGTTTGATGGTAACGGCAAACTTGCAGGAAGCAAGCTTACAATGGAGCAGGCTTGCAGAAACGTTATGTCAAGCACTACTGCAGGTATTACAGAGGCATTTTTAATGGCATCAAGAAATCCTGCAAAACTTATCGGTATTGATGGTTCAGTTGGTTCAATAAAGACAGGTAAAAAGGCAAATCTTGTATTTGTTGACCATATGTTTAATGTAAAAAAAGTAATTTTTAACGGAAATTTTATATAGGAGGATTTTTTTATGGATAATACTTTTAAATTTACCCCTGCAGATTGGGTTCCTTTTAAGGATAAGGAAATAATGGAAAAATTAAGCAAAATGACTTATGAAGAACTTGAAAAACATCCTAACCCCGATGTTCATATCAAGATTCTTGATAACTATGCAACAGTTGTTCTTGCTGAAAAATTTATGGGCATAAAAGAGTCCTTTGAGCAGAATAAAAAGTTCTCAACGATTTTTGGCAATCCTAACCCCAATTCACATATGCCTCTTGCTGAACTTATCAACAGAAATCGCATTGATTGTAAAAATTGCGTTTTTGTTACTATGGATGAATGGGCAGACGAGGATGGTAATATTGCACCAATAACTTATCGTTCAGGCTTTACATATTCATTTATGAAATATTTTATCGAAAAAATTGATCCTGAGCTCAGACCCAAAGAAGAAAATGTTTTATATCCCACAACAAAGAATATTAAATATTTCTCGGATCTTATTGATGAGAAAACAGATGGCGGTATTGATTTATTTACTTCCGGTCCCGGTTGGGCAGGTCATATTGCATTTATTGATCCATGCCCTGAACTTGTTCACATCGAAGGCGACAGATTCAATTCTCAGAAAGAAATTGATGAATATTTACAGCAACCTGCACAGGTTGTAACGCTTCATCCCTTGACTATTGCACAGAATTCACTTCATGGTGTATTTGGTCAGTCTGGTGCTTGCGGTTGGGTTCCTCCCAAGGCTGCAACTATTGGTCCTCGTGATGTTCTTCATGCTAAAAAGAGAATAGAAGGCCATGCACTTACAACAGCCGGTTCATTCTCATCATGGCAGAGAATGACTTCGCGCCTTATTACTCATGGTCCTGTTACACCTTATGTTCCTGGTTCAATTTTCCAGACAATGCCTACAGATATTTATCTTACTAAGGCTATTGCCGCACCTTTTGATGTAATGGAAACTGCAGGATACTAATTGGAGGTTTGACTTATGCGATATCTCATAGGTCTTGACTTAGGAACTACAACAGTAAAAGCAACGGTATACTCTGAAACGGGTGTACCGATTGCAGATTCTTCTCATGAGAGAATTTTACTTGCACCTAAAGCGGGTTTTTATGAGCAAGATGCAAATACTTGGTATGAGGATTCCTGCAATGTTATTAAGGAAGCGACAAAAGATATTGATTCTAATGATGTCGTAGGTATAAGTATATCTTCACAAGGCATAACAACGGTGCCTGTTGATGATAATTTAAACCCTCTTAACAATGCCATAAATTGGATGGATGTAAGAAAAGTCGAATCATGGAACGGTTTTCTTGATGAAATTGGTGTTGATTATGTAAAAGCAACAACAGGCTATCCTGTTTACTATAATATACCTAAGTTTGTTGCCAAAATGATGTGGGTGAAGGAAAATTTGCCTGATGTATACAATAAAACAAGGTATTTTCTTATGCCTGCAAGTTTTGTTACCGCAAAATTTACCGGCAAAGTTTATACAGATCCAACTATGGCATCAGGAAGTTTGCTTTATTCAAATAAAATAGGCGGATATGATGATAAAATTATAAATGCATCAGGTATTAAGAAGGAGATGCTCGCACCTATTTTACCAATGGGATCGCTTGTTGGTAATCTTACAAAAAAAGCGGCAGAAGATTGTGGTTTAACAGAAAATTGCGTTTTTGCCCTTGGTGGACAAGACCAGAAAGTTGCCGCATATGCTTTAGGTATAAAAAAAGGACAGATTGCTTGTTCAATGGGTACTTCGGCGGCTTTTGAATTTGCTGTCGATAGCCCGGACTTTACAGATTTACCACAGATGTTTAAAATATGCCCCTTTAATGAAGACACTTTTGTGTTGGAAGGTGTTATAAAAACGGGTGGTGGGGCAATGCGGTGGCTAAGAGATACTGTTTGTATTGGCTCTGACTATGAAGAAATGAATAAAAAGGCACTTTTAGCACCTATTGGCTCTCGGGGGGCAGTGTTTGTGCCTTATCTTGGCGGTAATCCCGAAAACGGCGGTTTTGCAAGTTTTAATAACGTTGGATTGCACACAAGCCATAATGATTTAATTCGTTCCGTTTACGAAGGTGTTGCCTTTGAAGCGGCACGCATTATAAAATCTATTTCTGTCGAAAAAAACAAACTTTGTATATATTCAGGTGGCAGTAAAAACAAACTACTTTGTCAAATTATTGCTGATGTTGCTGAGATTCCGGTTGTAGCTTATTTGCATAGTGAAATGGGGAGCCTTGGCGCGGCAAAACTTGCCGCTAAAGCTATTGGTATTGATGAGACTAAGTTTGCAAAACAATGCCTTGAAAATGCCTCGACATATATGCCTAAAAATACCGAAGAATATTTACCATGTTATAATGAATATTTAAAATTACTGAAAGGAAATTGACCAATGAAAGCCGGAGTAAAAGAGATAATTATAACTCCTGATTTTCCTGTTTTACTGGCAGGTTTTCCTGAACCTAAGGATAGATATTCAAGAAGTGTGCATGATGATCTTTATGCCCATTGCTTTTATTTGGAAGCCAAGGGCGAAGAATTTTGCATTATTACACTTGATATGCTTTGCTATCCTAAGTGGCTTGTTGCCGATATGCGACGCTATATTCAGGAAACTGCAGGAATAAAAAAAGAAAATTGCCTTATATCTACAACACATACACATTCAGGTCCTGAAGCTCGTGCAGTACCGTTTTACCCTGAAAAAGAGTTTGAGGTTATGTACCCCAAATATCTTGATGATATGGCAAAAAATGTTGCTAATGCTGTGCTTGAAGCCAAAAATAACGCTTTTGAGGCTGAAATAGGCGTTGGTAAGGGTTATTGTGGACCGGAGCAGAATGT
>JAZOMK010000430.1:0-5543 GCA_045653985.1 Clostridia bacterium
TTAGGAAAAGACCGCCAGGATGCCGAGCGTGCCGACATTATCAGCAACAACGATTTTGACGAAAGCGCAATAGGCACTTTTAATGCCGAAATCATAAATAATCTTATGGTAAACATCATTGAAAACAGTTATGGTATGCCATATATTAAAATGGACGAAAAACATTTTAACGCATTAAAAAAGGCAAAAAGCGATAACTACGAAATGATTTATAAACGTGACGAAGTTGAGCAGGTACTTAATAACAAGGTAAAAGCAATGATGAAGCTTGTATATTATCAGCTTCGTGATGATTTATTAAAGGAAAATTCTTCCTCCCCCATTTTCACCCATCATATTAACTTTATAAATTCCTCTCACTACACTCACAAAACGCCATATATTAAAACCGAGCCTAACCAGCTTGTTACCGACTATTTAGCAAGCATGACCGACGATTATTTTATTGATTTATTTGAATATCTTTTCCCCGAAAGCCAACTTAAAATTGAATATAAAGGATATTTTTAAATAAAAATCACCCTCACAACGCAAGTGAGGGTATTTTTTTGCATAAAAATCAGCACAATCCACAGCGCAATAAAACGCACAAGGCAAGGCGCAATTTCACCGTGTACTCCACAGTGTGAGAAAATTCGCAAGCCAAGACGCGATGTTCTGAACGTGAAGGTGCTTACAAAGCCGCATTAAACCTCGCACCCCCACAGCGCAATAAAACGCACAAGGCAAGGCGTGCGGAGGTAAAAGCGAGGAAGTTTACAAAGGCGTAAATGACGGAGCTTTTATCCTCCGCGCAACAAAGCAAATACCCCATCCGAAATATCGGATGGGGTATGTTTGTGCGAATTTATTGTGCTGTGGATTAAAGTTCAGCGAAGTATTTGATAGTTCTAACCATCTGGCTTGTGTATGAGTTTTCGTTGTCATACCAGGAAACAACCTGAACCTGATAAGTGTCCTCATCGATCTTAGCAACCATTGTCTGTGTTGCATCGAAGAGTGAACCGTAACGCATACCGATAACGTCGCTTGATACGATATCTTCTGTGTTGTAGCCGAATGAATCGGAAGCAGCAGCCTTCATAGCAGCATTGATGCCTTCAACTGTAACGTCAGCACCCTTAACAACAGCAACAAGGATTGTTGTTGAACCTGTGCAGGTGGGTACACGCTGTGCTGAACCGATAAGCTTGCCGTTAAGCTCAGGGATAACAAGGCCGATAGCCTTAGCAGCACCTGTTGAGTTGGGAACGATGTCCTGTGCGCCAGCACGTGCACGACGAAGGTCGCCCTTACGGTGAGGACCGTCAAGAATCATCTGGTCGCCGGTGTAAGCATGAACAGTTGTCATGATACCTGACTGGATAGCAGCATAATCGTTAAGAGCCTTAGCCATAGGTGCAAGGCAGTTTGTTGTGCATGAAGCAGCAGAAATGATCTGATCTTCCTTAGTAAGTGTATCTTCGTTTACTGAGAAAACGATGGTCTTAAGGTCTTTACCGGCGGGAGCTGATATAACAACCTTCTTAGCACCTGCATTGATGTGTGCCATTGACTTTTCTTTTGAGCAGTAGAAACCTGTGCATTCAAGAACAACGTCAACATCAAGAGCGCCCCAAGGACATTCAGCAGCATCTTTGCAAGCATAGATTTTGATTTCTTTGCCGTCTACGATGATTGAATCTTCTGTTGATTCAACAACGTGCTTGTTTTCACCGATGTAGCCCATGTATGAACCCTGAGCTGTATCGTACTTAAGAAGGTGTGCAAGCATATCAGGGCTTGTAAGATCGTTGATAGCAACAACCTCATAACCTTCTGCACCGAACATCTGACGGAATGCAAGACGACCAATACGACCGAAACCATTAATAGCAACTTTAACTGACATATTAAATTCCTCCATATAAGTAAAATATTTTTATACGCTATTATTTTATCCTATTTTCCAATTTTATGCAAGCGAATATATACATTTTTTAATATTTTTTATAAAAATCTTTTGTGAACAAAATATATATTCATATGAACAAGCAAGCAGACATTAAATGTTTACTTTTTTGCACTTGACGGCATAAAGGAATTATGTTTAAATATATATACTATATACGCGTAAGAACGAGGGATAAAAATGGCAATAACGTTACAAGGCAAAAATTCAAAATTTTCCAGCGCGCTGTCAGCAATTCTTGTACCTGAAGTGCTTAATAAAATACAGTTTGACAAGGCTGTAATATCTGATGACGGCAAAGAATGGGCTTTGTATTTTATATGTGATGAAGAACTTACCGAAGCTGAAGAAGCATTACTTGATTCTTCAGTTAAAACCATTGTGCCCAATAACGTTTCATTCTCCTTTGATTTTACAGTTAAAGAGCCTGCACACGAAGAACCTGCTCATTTTATGGATGCAATGGATTTTTCCGTTCCTGCACCAACGGATTCAGATATTCCTGATGAGATTGATGATGACGATGATTCCGATGCGCCTGAAATCCCTGAAAAACCTGCAGGGTTAAGCGGTCAAAGTGCCATTGAAAAGTATCTTAAACGTATGAACGACCTTTCAAAGGAAGCGGCTATCCATGCAAAAGAGCAGGAGAAAAACAAAGTAGAAAAAACCGAAAAGAAAGAAAACAAGCTTTCAAAAGACGGTGTTGCCATTGTAGGTAAAACCTTCGAAATAAAGCAAATTACGCCCATCAGCCAGCTTAACGAATATTCAGGCTTTACAACCATTGAGGGCGACGTTATAAATACAGAAGCAAAAACTATTAAAGATGGTGAAAAAACCATTTTCACTTTCAGCGTAACCGACTACACTTCAACCATCAACTGCAAGCTTTTCTTAAACACAAAAGATTTTGAACTTATTGAGCAGGAAATTGGCGGGCATCTTGCAATCAGGGGTAAATGCGCCTATGATGATTTTGCCAATGAAGTTGTTGTACGCCCATATGACGTAATCAAAGTAAAGCAGGAAAAGAAAACCGATAACGCACCTGAAAAGCGCATCGAAATGCACCTACACACAAAAATGAGCCAGATGGACAGCGTTGTTGATGCGAAAGAGCTTGTAAGCCTTATGCTTCAATACGGGCATGATACCGTTGCTATTACCGACCACGGTGTTGTACAAGCTTATACCGATATGGAAGCAGCACTTCAAAAGAAGAAAGCAGACATAAAACTTATTTTAGGTATGGAAGGCTACCTCCTTGACGATGATCCTTTCTTAACCGATGTTGACGGTGCATTAAATTTAAAAGATATGCGTTACTGCATTTATTGCATCCGTACAACCTCATCAAGCGCACTTACGGGCAAAATTTACGAAATCGGTGCGTGCATAATTAACAATGGTATTTTAGAGGAAAAAACTTTCCACTCATTTATAAACCCACATCAGGCAGTTTCACCTGAAGATCTTTATGAATATAACCTTACTCAGGATTCCCTTAACAGCGCACCTGAAGAAGAGCCTATAATAAAAGCATTTATTGAGTATGCAAAGGATGCTGTTTTAGTTTCACACAACGCGCTTAACACAGTATCATTTTTAAATACCGCCTTTGAAAGGGCAGGCTTATCATTTAACTCACCTATCTTCGATACCTTGCGCCTTTCAAGAGAAATCGTACCTAACATTAAAAGCGGTAAATTCAATAAAGTTTGTGATGCCCTTGAAATTAAAACGGGCGAACTTACCAATGCTTTAAAGGAAGCAGAAATTACCGGTGCAGTTTTAAACAAACTTATACTTTTACTTGAGCAAAAGAAAATATATACCGTTGATGGTCTTAACGATGCAATGAACACCGACAACGGCAGCAGTTATCACATAATACTTTATGCAAAAAACAAAGAAGGCCTTTTTAACCTTTACTCACTTGTAACAGAATCACATTTACACCATTTAAGGCGTAAACGTCCGCAGATTCCAAGATCATCTCTTATCAAGCACCGCGAAGGTCTTATAATTGCATCTGCTTGTGAAGCAGGTGAATTGTACCGTGCAATGTTAAGAGGTGTAAGTGATGAAAAGCTTGAAAGAATTGCATCTTTCTATGATTACCTTGAAGTTCAGCCTTTAGGCAATAACGACTTCCTTATCCGTGAAGGCATGGTAAGGGATAAGGAGCATCTTATCGAGCTTAATAAAAAGATTATTGATTTAGGTGAAAAGTTAAATATCCCCGTACTTGCAACGGGCGACGTTCACTATCTGCGTGAGCGCGATTCTATTTACCGTTCAATAATTCAATGTGCAGAAGGCTATCCTGAAGCAGACATACAGCCTCCCCTTTATTACCGCACAACTGAGGAAATGCTTGATGAATTCTATTACCTGCCTGAAGAAAAGCGTAAGGAAATAGTTATCTATAACCCACGCGCTGTTGCCGACCAATGTGAAAAGATGGAATCCTTCCCAAGAGACCATCTGTACACCCCCGAAATGGAAAATGCTGATGAAGATTTAAGGGCAATGTGCGAAGAAAACGCAAAAAAACTTTATGGTGATCCTTTACCTGACCTTGTTGCAAAGCGTCTTGAAAGAGAACTTACCTCAATTATCAAAAACGGTTATTCTGTTTTGTATCTTATCGCCCACAAGGTTGTTAAAAAGTCATTAAGCGATGGCTATCTTGTAGGTTCGCGAGGTTCAGTTGGTTCATCATTTGCCGCAACAATGGCTGATATTACCGAGGTAAACCCACTTCAGCCCCACTATGTTTGCCCCAACTGTAAATTTTCTGATTTTGACATTGATATGTCAAAATATGACTGCGGCATTGATATGCCTAAAAAGAATTGCCCCCATTGTAATACTGAATTATTACGTTTAGGCTTTAACATTCCCTTTGAAGTTTTCATGGGATTCGATGGCGATAAAGTTCCTGATATCGACCTTAACTTCTCAGGTACTTACCAGCCCGTAGTACATAAATATATCGAAGAACTTTTTGGCGAAAAGTATGTTTTCCGTGCAGGCACAATAGGCGGTGTTGCTGATAAAACAGCCATCGGCTATGCCAAAAAATACTGTGAAGAATATGGTTTAGGCAGACAACGAATGGTTGAAATTTTGCGTATGTCTCAAGGCTGTATTGACGTTAAGCGTACAACAGGACAGCACGCAGGCGGTGTTGTTATCGTACCTAAAGCATACGATATAAACAAGTTTACACCCTTACAATACCCTGCAAACGATCCTTCTCAAGGCATTATAACAACCCACTTCACCTTTAAATCACTGCACGATACCCTTTTAAAAGCTGATATTTTAGGACACGACGATCCTACGTTCATAAGAATGCTTGAGGACCTGACAGGCATCAACGCAAAAGAGGACGTGCCACTTGATGATCCTAAAGTTATGGAGCTTTTCCTTACCCCTGAGCCTTTAGGCGTAACGGTTGAAGATATCGGCTCGCCTACCGGCACTTACGGTATACCTGAATTTGGTACAAGCTTTACGCGAAAGATGCTTGAGGAAACAAAGCCTACAACCTTCTCTGACCTTGTTAAAATTTCAGGTCTTT
>JAZOMK010000431.1:0-9269 GCA_045653985.1 Clostridia bacterium
ATGTCATTTAATGGGCATCGCAGCAGATGAATCAAGGGCATTGAACGGCAAAACAGTAAAAGTACATAGATAAACAAAAGACCGACAATATAATGTGTCGGTCTTTTGCTATTAAATACCGGTTAAGAATCTCTCAACTACAAGTTTTCTGAATTCAGGTGAAAGTGAAGCAAAGTATGCGGTAAAGCCTGTAACACGTACAACAAGGTCGGGGTGCAAATCGGGATTTTCGTTTGCTTCAAGTAACTTCTTTTCATCAAGAATATTTATGTTTATAAGTGTGCCGCCCTCATCAAAATGAGTTTTGATAAGGTTGAGGATTATATCAATTCCTTTTTCATCATCGGCAAGCTGTGGGTCAAATTCAATCTGTAATGGGGCAGTATTTCCGTAACCGCATTGTACCGATGCAATACCCAATGATTGTGCCGTTGGCGCACCGTCGGATCTGAAGTGGGGGTTAGGGTTAGCACCATGTGAAATAGGCTCAAAAGCCTTTCTGCCGTTGGGCGTTGCAGGTACGTTTTTGCCGTACTCGATTGTTCTTGCCCATGAGAACCATCCCGGCACAAGACATCTGTTTTCAGGCATTTTTTGCGCTTTTATAAGTTTAACCCAGCTTGAAGTAAGCTCCTTTGCCCATTTGTCCGCAATGGAATTTCCGCTACAGTATTTGGGTACAG
Source organism: Clostridia bacterium (assembly GCA_045653985.1). Taxonomy (GTDB): domain Bacteria; phylum Bacillota; class Clostridia; order Christensenellales; family QALW01; genus UMGS1322. Next base: position 684 of record JAZOMK010000431.1, read on the forward strand.
ATTGAAGCATTGCCTGAATTCTTTTATCTTCAAAGTTATTATCTAATTGCTCGTATAATTGTTCCCATGAAATAAGCTTTTCATTTACTATGCGCGTTTCTATTGAAGCCAATGAGTCAGCCACAACTGCAAGACCTGCACCGTCAACACCCATAGTATAAAGGCTTGCACATTTTGAAATATCTTCGCCTTTTTCTATTGTGTTTTCCATCATCAGGTTCATTATAAGCTCAGGTGTAACTTCGCCAATATGGTCAATGTGTAAGTTTATGCCTTGTGCAGTAATATCTATTGCCTTTTCAAGATGTTTTAAATAAATAGAATAAAGCTTTTCTATTGACTTTTCCTTAGCCTCTTTCATTTCTTCAAGGGCAACGGAAAATACCTTTGCAATGTTGATTTTTACGGTATCGTTCATGGGAAATTCTTTGCCCGGGACGCACATCCAGTTGCAACCAACTGCTATACGCTCTCTTGCTGTCTTTTTATCAACACCGTTTTTCATGTAGCCATCGCACAATGCTTTATCGTTACAGAAACGAGGCCATCCGTTTTTGTTTTTTAACAGATAGTATACAGCCTTCTTCAAAAATTCATTATCGCAATTTTCGTGCACGCGTACAGTCAAGTTGCAGGAAATGTTTATTGAGTCTGCCGCATCTAAAATCAGGTATGAAAGGTGGTTTGTAATATCCTTATCAAACTCATCAACGCCTGAAATTTGATAATAATGTGGATCAATTAAAAGCAGATTGGCAATTAAAAATTTAGCCTTTTCATCATCAATTATGCCATTTTTAATATCGTTTTCATAGTAGGGCAGAAGAAGTGAATCAAGCTGGAAGCCTGCGCCATCACGTGTATACATGCGGGCGGCGCAGTTGAAGAATGCTGTCCATTGGCACGCCTCCTGCAAAGTTTGTGGTGCTGATAATCTTATGTTTTTGCAGGTTTTAAGCATTTCTTCAAGATTTTCTTTTATTTCTGGTCTTGCTTCAGTAGTTAATTGGCGCTCAATTTCTTCAATGTGCCTATCAATAAATGCAATTATCGCTATTACACAACGTTCTTCTGCATCATAAAAAGCCTTTTTAGAAGGATTGATTTTTCTGTATTTTTCAATTTTATCCAAAAATCCGCCAAACCCAAGGGCAAAACCTATGCGGTAATCACAAGCAAAGTGTGCATCACCATCAATACCGGTCTGGATATTATAAAGTTTTTGCAGGGGTTTTAAATGGTCGTATGGAAAATTCTGTTCATCCCATCGTTTACTCCATTGCTCGCTTGCTGAGTTCATAAGCGCCATAATTTTAGGTCTGTTTTTAAGCCAAGCGGGCATATAATGCACGTCTCCACGATAGTTTACAAGCATATCACGCCATCTTCCGCAAAGCATTTCCATAGGGTCAACGTAAGCAGGATGTGCATTTATAAGGCGCACGAAATTTTCAGCCATGCCCTCAAAACCGTAAAAACTGCCGTTATCAGAGGTATACAAAGGCTCCATTTCATAATCTTTTGTTATAGGAACAGTACCAAAATCGTCAAGATCGGTATAGCCGTTCTGGGTACGTTTTTCTAATGTGTGGCGAATTTTTGTTTCGCGCATAGATGCTAATCTTTCAGCGTAAGTAATCATTGAAATCTCTCCTGATTTTTGCCTAATGCCCTTGCTTTTGATATGCCTAAGGGGTGATACGTTAAATATTCGTGCTTAACAGCATTTTTTAGTGTTGAAACAAAATTATCAATATTTTCATTGTCGGTAACGCCCTTAATTAAAGGAGTTCTTACAATAAAAGGTTTGTTTAAATTATCAAGTTTTTTAAAGTTTTCAAGGATGTTTTTGTTTGAAACACCTGTATATTTTTTGTGTAATTCATCGTCAAAAAGCTTTAAATCAGCCATTATATAGTCGATTTTTGAGAAAACTTCTTCGTCAAAATATATAAGGGACGTTTCGATAGCGGTTGAAATATTATTTTCCTTTAAAAGTGAAATCATTTTAAGCAAAAATTCTTTTTGGCACATAGGTTCGCCACCTGAAAATGTTACACCGCCACCATTTTTAAAGTGGGGCATATCTAATAGAATTTCATTTAAAAGCTCATTTAAAGAATATTCTTTACCGCAAACTACTTTTGCGCCTGAAAAACAACCTTCATCGCACTTATTACAACCGATACATTTTTCAGGATAATATAAAAATTCCTTTTCAAATGAGATACATTCAGGGTTATGGCACCATGCGCAGTTTAAGGGGCAACCTTTAAAAAATACGGTTGTTCGTAACCCCGGCCCATCGTGGGTTGATGCACGCTGAATGTCCGCAATTAAAGCTTTACACATTTATTTTTTCCTTTTTGCCTGATTGGCTTGATTTTATTGCACCATCAATAATAGCCATTACCTGAATGTTAAAATCAAGGGTAACGGTTTTAATTAAAGGTGTGTTTGTTTTCTTTGCATAAGCATAGTGGTCAGGCAGGTTTTTTATGTGGGGGTGAATTTCTGTTTCAGGTATAGGCAACTTTTCGCCAAAAGAGTTCATAACAACAACTTCTTTATTTTCATCACAGAAAATTACACCGTCAGTACACATATATACAGGGCCTGTTGGCAATGAAATCTGCGGAACGGTCCACGTGCCTTCAACAACACCAAAAGAATCTTTATATTCAATTATGCCTGCCATATTGTCAGGTGCATCCATAAAAGGTGTGTTGTAATTGCCTGCGTGCGCCATAACTGAAAGAGGTTTATCGTTTTTATTATCGCGCGCCCATTCGTTAAAGAAACACCCGTAACAGCCGATATCAAGGAAAGCACCGCCACCGTTTTTAGAAGAATACCACCATGTTGATGCACGTTCTTCATCAGTCATTTCTTGGGCGGTTTCGCTAACACCACGGTGTTTTGCACCTTTACCTAAAGGACCGGTGTGTCCGTTAATATAAAATGCCTTTATAAGCTTGCCTACAATGCCTGATTCAAGCAACTGAAGCTGTTTGTGAATGTACGGGCGCCAAATAACCGGCCAGTTTACAACGGCTTCAATATTATATTTTTCAACTGTTGCCTTGATTTTTAAGGCTTCAGTAAGAGATACAGCCATTGGCTTTTCGATACTTACGTTAATACCGCGCTTTGCACATTCTTCAACAATTTCAGGCTTGCTTTTGTTATCGCAAAGAATAAAAGCAAAATCAGGCTTTAATTCATCAAGCATAATCTTGTAATCGTCATAGGGTGTTATATTAAACTTTTCAGCATTGTTTTTAATATTCCACGCACGTGTGTAGCGGGCAGAAGTATTTTCTTTGTCTTCTAATGGCACGTCAGCAAAACCTACAAGAGAAAATCCCTCAGTTTCAGTAATATATTGTGCTATTTCGTTTACGTGCATATGTGCAAAACCGATAATAACTGCTTTTATCATACTAACTCCTTAACAGAAATTTCTCTGTTTTCTTTTTGTGAACGGTAGAAACATTCGATAGCCTTTGCAACCTCAAGGTTCTGTGCTTTGGTGATAAGGTAATCGCACTTGCCGTCAAGTACGTCCATAATATGACGGTACATATAACGATGTTGTTCAAAAGGTACGCCCTTAAATTCACCGTTATCAAACCACTTCATTTCAGTTTCAGCCTGGAAACGACCAACGTTTTTATAAAGCTTTTCGCCATTTACCGATAAACCTGCCTTATCACCGCAGATAACCATATCAAGGTTTGTGGTAGGAAGATTTATTGCCCATGAGAATTTAAAGTTTACGCTCATTCCGCCTTCAAGACGCATAAAGCCTGTTGCAAATTCTTCAACGTTAAATTCACGGTAATCATAGGGGCGAGGGGTGAAAGTGCCTGCGTATGCGCCACTTTCGGCAATGCTTAAAAGCACGTCTTCGCCTTTATTTGCGATTTTTGTGTATGCGCTGCCTGAAACAGCTTCAACCTTTTTATCGCCTGCAATCCATAAAAGTGAGTCAATAAGATGCACACCAAGGTCGCAGAAAGGTCCACCGTAATTATGTTCTTTCATATGGAACATACCCCAAGTGGGGATGCCTATACGACGGATAAAAGAAATATCAGAGAAATAAATATCGCCAAGCTCACCGCTTTCAACAAGCTCCTTTGACTTCTGCATATAATTTCTCCAACGCATACATTGGCAGGGGAAAAGCTTTTTGCCACATTTTTCAGCCGTTGCCCACATTTCTTCAGCATCTTTAAGAGTTAAGGCGATGGGTTTTTCGCAAGCAACGTGTGCGCCTGCTTCAAGTGCTTTGATTGTCCATTCCTTGTGATATACGTTAGGTGTGCAGACCGAAACAAAATCAGGCTTTAATTCATCAAGCATCTGCTGTGGATCAGCATACCATTTTTCAACGTTGTGGCGCTTTGCAGTTTCTTCTGCAACTTCCGGGCGGATATCCGCAACACCAACAACCTCAACTAAACCTTCGTTTCTTAAAACGTTTAAAGCAGGGAAGTGTGCACTGTTGGCAATCATTCCCGTGCCGATTATTGCTACACGTAATTTTTTCATAATAACTCCTTATATTCCTTTATCGCTTTTTTTATTGATTGATAATAACCATCGCCTGAAAGGGTAGGGCATATCCAGCCACCTTCATCATGCTCGTTCCAAGCATATATAAGCATGGTATTTGCGTTACTTGTGTTTTCTTTTTGAATTTCAAAAGTCTTTTTTGCGTGAAGGTAAATTTCATCGTCAGTTGCAACGTATGAAAAATTCTTTCCACCCATCCACGAAACGGGATTTTTGATTCGCGGACGGAAATCATGACCAAGGCATAACAGCGGGATATGCTCAAAATCCATAGAATTTCGCATTCTGCACATATCTTCATTGCGCTTTTTAAAGGAAGAAAATTCTTCGCCTTGGCAATTTGAGGCAAAACCGTATGAACCGATAGCATCAAAACCTTCAAAAGATAGTTTTTGTGCTAAATATGGGTTAGGGCTTGCATTCATACCGACAAAAAATGGCGTGAGGCTACCGCTGTTTACAAGATATTCAGTAATGGTTTGCCTTAAATCATTAGGACAATGGATAGCATCAAAAACGTATATAATGGGATGATTGTCAAATTTCAAATAAAAATCTTCTTTTGTGGCAGCAGCCAGCGCAGTAAAACTTTCTTCATCCAAACGCGAAACGTTTATTATTGCCGCCATCTTTATTTTATCACGGAATTTTGATTTTAAATGGCGCTTTCTTGCATATGCCATAACGTTGTCTTCTCTATACCAGCAATAGGCAAAATAGTCTATCCCCGCATTTACGGCAAGCTCCGTTTCATTATCAAATTGTTCTTGAGTTTCTTCGGGGAACTCAATGTTTCCCTTATCATTTACCATTGCAAAATATGGTGCGCGGAAGTGAAATTCTTCAGGCGAAAGTGCCTTTGCAACCTCTCGGGAAACGTTACTGCCAATAAAGTCAGTTGAAAAATAAGCATCCCATCTTATCGCACCGACCTTAAATTCCTGCGGTGTAATCGTAAGGGTAGTTTTTGTGGTTTTAATTTCTTCAACGGAAATTTCTTTAATTATAACATCAGGTAGAATGGCAGAAGAATCCTCAACAAAGTACGCAATAATTTCTTTGCAATTTTTAGGTGTAATATAGGTTGCTTCGATTTCTACCCATTCTTTGTCAGTAATTTTTTGCTTTTTGCCACCGTCATAATCAACAATTTCAATATCATTATAAGTATATATAATTTTGTGGTAAAGGGTTATGTTGACTTCGGATGAGCCTTCTTTAAGTTTAATTAAAAAACGAGTTTTGCCCATCTGATAAAAAGGCACTTTTAAAGCTAAAGACGAATAATTAAATTTTCTGTTTTCGACAAATAATAATCCGCCTTTTTCGGTAATTGTTGCATTACCTTCGGCAAAATAAGAATGTTGAAACATAAAACTCAACCTTCCTCTGCGCTTTTTGTGCCTGCTGAAAGGGCAAACATAACTTGTAAGTTTAAGGGCATATCAATGGTTTCGTCAAGCTCCTTAATGCCATCAAAATAATTGAATATGTTTTCGGCAAGCTTTGAACTATAAGCAATTTCCGTATCAAATATTTCTTCGGGTTCGATTGGTTTATGACTTTTTTTATAGTAGATCTTAACTTTCGTACTGTGTCTGTCGCAAACGATGACACCGTCTGAACCGTAAATTATAGGACCTGTTGGAATTTCAGCAGGATTATAACTGCTCCATGAACCTTCCAATAAACCTACACCGTCACCAAAATCAAGCAGCATTGCACTGTAATCTTCAACGTCAGAAAAAGTGGTGTCAAATTGTTTTGTAATGGCTTTAACTTCTTTTGCTTGATGTCCAAAAATATAGGTAGTAAGCATTGCACCATAGCAAGCGTAATCAAGTATCGAACCGCCACCTGCTTTTTTGTTGTACCACCAGGTTTTCTTTAAAAATTCTTCAGGTGGATTTTCACCATTTGGTGAATAAGAGAATGGTCCCCATGTTGCGGGGCTTCTGTAAACAACACGTCTTACTTTACCTACTTTGCCTTCTTTTGCAAGTTTTGCGGCAAGCCTGAAAGCAGGGAACCATGAAACAGGCCAGTTAGTAATAATTTTTGTGTTGTGTTTTTCTGCACATTCAACAAGTTTTTTTGCATCTTCGTAATTAAGTGCCATAGGCTTTTCTACAATTACGGGAATACCGCGGGAAAGAATTTCAAGGCAAACTGCTGTCTTTCCGCTGTTTGTTGTCATAACAACTGCAAGGTCGGGTTTTTTATCTAAAAGTTCGTTGAATGTGAACTTTTCCATTTGTTGCGAGCGCTCACCAAGATATTCTTTAGTTCGCTCTTCAACGGTTAAGCCGTCAAAGTCAGGTGTGTCGGCATAACCGATTAGTGTACAACGATCATATTTCTTAAAGGTATCATATAACATTGCAAGATGCGGATGACAAACACCAAAAAATGCAACTTTTATTTTATTCATAGTGCCACCTCACCTTAAAAAGTTGTTTCCATTTTTACAACGCCTTCGGTGCTGATGGCTTCTGGAATTTTTATCATAACTTCAAGTATGTGCTTTGCCTGCTGGGGCGAAAGTACAGGTTCTGTATCGTTTTCAATAGCCTTGATTAAATCTTTTAAACAACAGCATTGGCTTGAAAGCTTCTCGGGGTTTACTTCCCAAGTTTCAGGGGTGATCCAGCCACGCATACCAAGTGCATCTGAATCAACGTAAACCTCAGGCATTGGGTTAGTCATATAAGGCTTTGTGAAAGAAATTGTACCGCGCGTGCCGTAAATTTCAAGCTGAGGTGTTTTTGATGCTTTTTGTGAAAATCCCGTATCAATAAAACCTGCTTTGCCGTTTTTAAAGCGGACGGTAATAAGATACTCATCAGGAATTTTATCAGTTTTCATAACCATACCGTTAAATGCACCTGAACGTACTTTGCGGTTATGGTCGGTAATCATGCCTAAGCAACTTATGCTTTCAATGGGGCCAAACATTGTTGTTACAATTTGTAACCCATGTACGCCCATATCAACGAGCGCGCCTGCGCCGTCTTCAAAGAACCATGAAGGATCAGCATCTCTATACTGGAAATATTCAGGGCCGCCATGTGCAAGGTTGCATTTTAAATAAGCAGGCTCACCGATTGCGCCCGTTGCCATTAAGTGCTTTGCAACAGCTAAATCGTAGCGCATGGGGTGGATAGGTGCGCAGTTGAATTTAACGCCCTGCTTTTTCGCTTGGGCAATTTGCATATCGAATAATTCAACGGTAGGTGCGGCAGGCTTTTGTGATATAAGATGTTTACCTGCTTTTAAAACTGCCATGTTAATTTCGTGATGTGCTTGAATGCTTGCCGCATCAATGGCAATATCAAAATCGCACTTTTTTATCATTTCATCAACGGATGTGTACCACTCAGGAACGTTGAAACGTTCAGCCACTTCTTTTGCGCGCTCAGGTATAATATCACAAACAGCAACGCAAACAGCAGAAGCCTCTTTGCTTATGTTTGGTATGTAAACTCCTGTTCCGAACATACCGCATCCTACAACTGCAACTTTCCATACTTTTTTCATAAAAACAAATCCTTTCTATTGACAGATGATTTTTTTCTTGTATAATCATTATAGTGTAAAGGATGTTTATGTTCAAGAAAGTATTTTAACACATTATAGCACTATTTTAACATATAGCGGGGTGAATAGGTAAAAATATGAATTATAAAATAAAAATTTATCCTCTTGCTGAGGTTGTTTCTAGCTATGAAATTTCAAGGCAGACGGTTTGGCGCTGTGCTGATGAAAATAATATTATCGTTATTATCCTTGACGGCACGTGCAGTTTTACAATAACAAATAAAACGTATAAGGTTTCTAAAGGCGATGTTGTTTTTATACCTATGGGCGAAGAGTATATCCGCCGTCCCATTGAAAATATTTTATGCCGCTTTGCCTATATTCATTTTAAAACTGCTTTGCCTTGTCAGATGCTAAGTGATGAAGGCTTTAATACCTCTCTTGGTAAACTTGAAAAAGAATATTATA
>JAZOMK010000432.1:0-1381 GCA_045653985.1 Clostridia bacterium
GACTTGCTGTTTTATATTGCGATTGATACGTTGTTTTTAAGTATTGTCAAAAATCTTACTGAGGCAGAAATCGTATCACTTGCAACGGTATCAACATGCAGTTGTATTTTCTTGCAGTTTCCTATACTGTGGCTAATAAAAAGAATCGGTAATACTTTATCGGTGCGCATTGGCGCAGGATTTTTATTGCTTTCAGCGCTAACTCTTACCTTTGGTGGGAATTATATCGTAATTGCCCTGGGCAGAGTTTTTCATGATATTGCCGCGGTATTTAGAAATGCCTCTGTTGTTGCCCTTGAAAATTGTCTTGATGAAGAAAATAAACGCGATCAATTTGTTAAAATAAGAACAAGAGGTAATACGTTTTATGCAATTATAACAATGCTCATATCATTTGTTGCAAGTTTTATGTTTAACTTCAACAATTATTTGCCTATGGTATGTTGTATTTTAAGTTGTGCTATTGGCTTTGTACTTTCCTTTTTTGTGGTTGACTATACAAAATATAATAGAATTACTGTCTCTGAAAGCAAGAAGAAAGTTAAAGTTGCATTCAATGGTTTTGTTGTTCTTGCTATTCTTGTTTTCGGACTTTTCTATCCCATTGTTACCGAAGGCCAATCAAGCGGAAAGTTATTTATACAGATAAATCTTCTTGATAATATAGATGCTGAAAATACAGCCATCATAATCGGTGCAATAGTTTGTATTTCAAGAATCGTCAGAGTGCTTTCGAACCTTGCTTTTGTGAAAATTTATCAGCGCTATTATGAAAAGATAGGTATTTTTATGGCGTTGTTACTTTTCTCATCCATTGCATTGCAGTTGTTTGGCTCATTTATACCGCCATTAGCAATAAGAATAGCCGTAATGGGACTGGGGTATATGATAATTCTTTTTATCCGCGACCCTTTCAGAATATATATTCAAGACGTATTATTTGATTTAACTGAAAAAGAAGCCCACCAGACGCTTATGACCTTAATGGAATTTGCTGTAAAAGTAGGCACTACTGCCGTTACCTTTATTACTGCCATGATGCTTTTAAGTATGCCTATGTCCGCTACGTTTACATTCACATTGCTGGTTGCTTTTGTTGAAATTATTTTAAGCGTAAGATTGTACGTTTTAATACAGAAACATGAAAAAAATAAAGCCTCGTGAAAATGAAGTAGTCAACACTTTGTAGACACAAAAAAGAAAAATTCAACTTGCCTGTTCAATTCTGTATTGAACAGGTGTTTTTCTTTTTAGTTTTCGCACAGGCTTTATATAATTAAAATAATACACAGCATCATCAACTACTTTGTTCAAATCATCACACTTCCAATATTGGAAGTGTGAACGCAGAACATCCTTGAATCTTCCGAAGAAGGATTCA
>JAZOMK010000433.1:0-2976 GCA_045653985.1 Clostridia bacterium
TAAAAAGACTATGAAAAGAAGTAGTAAGAATTTATGTTTTTTTAGAGAAAGGGTGGTTGGTGAAAACCCTTAAAACGTGATTCTGAACCCGTCTTGGAGTTGTAAAACTGAAAATAAGTAGGTTTTATCGGGTTCTCCCGTAATAGAGAAATGAGTGCGGATTTTTTATCCGAATTCAGGTGGTACCGCGGAATTTTATTTCGCCCTGAGTTGTTTTGCAGCTTAGGGCTTTTTAATTTTATTGTGGAGGTTTTTATGAAATTAGATAAACTTGTTGGAGATCGTTTTAAAGACAGACCGTCTGAATGTAGTGTAGACAGCCATGCTTTAATGGTTCGTGGTGGTTACATTAAGTACGTTGCAAATGGTATTTTTTCTTCATATATGCCGCTTAAGCGCGTTACACGTAAAATTGAGCAGATAATGCGTGAGGAAATGGATGCTATTGATGGTCAGGAAGTTCAGTTTCCTGTAGTAATGCCTGCAAATATGTGGGAAGAGTCCGGAAGATATAACAGCATTGGGAAAGAACTTATGCGTTTTTCTGACAGAAACAACAGCCCTCTTGTTTTAGGTATGACACATGAAGAAGCTGCTGTGCATCTTGTTCGCGAATATGGTCAGTCATATGCAAAATATCCTTTTATGATTTATCAGATTCAAACTAAGTTCCGTGATGAAGCACGTCCGAGAGCTGGTCTTATTCGTGTGCGTGAATTTACGATGAAAGATGCTTATTCTTTCCATACAAGCCAAGAAGATCTTGAACAGTATTATGATGAATGCTATAAAGCATATGAACGCATTTATGCGCGCGCTGGTGTGCCGGAAGTTATTGCCGTTAAATCGGACTCTGGCATGATGGGTGGCAGCATTTCGCATGAATTTATGCTTCTCACACCTATTGGGGAAGACTCTATTGCAATCTGTAAAGAGTGTGATTACAGAGCAAATATGGAAGCTGCCGATAATATTGTTGAAACCTTTGAAAAGTTACCTTCAGATGAACTTAAAGAAGTTCATACACCCGGTAAAGAAACTATTGAAGACGTTTGCGAATTCTTAAATTCCACAGCAGTAAATTCATGCAAAGCAGTTGTTTATCAGAGAAATGCTGATGACAAGTATGTTGTTCTTTTTATTCGTGGTGATCTTGAAGCTAACGAAACAAAGCTTACTAATTTCTTAGGCTTTGATATTCATCCTGCAGTTATAACAGAGGAATGTGGACTTTGTGCAGGGTATTGCGGCCCTGTAGGAATTTCTGAGGATGCTATTGTTTTATATGATTCCTCTCTTAAAGGCAGAAATAATCTTGTTTGTGGTGCTAATAAGAAAGAATATCACTACACCGGTCTTGATATGGAACGCGACGTTAAAAATGCTGAATATCATGATTTTGCTAAAATTCAGGAAGGCGGTATTTGCCCTAAGTGCGGAAAAAAAGCCATTACGGTTTCGCGAGGTATTGAAGTAGGAAATATTTTCCAACTTGGTACAAAGTATACTACATCAATGAATATGACATATCTTGATAATGAAGGCAATTCAAAATATCCTATTATGGGTTGTTACGGCATAGGCGTTGGTAGACTTGCTGCTGCAATATGCGAAGCACATCATGATGATTATGGTCCGATTTGGCCAATGTCAGTTGCACCGTGGCAGGTTCATTTATGCGCTATGCGTGCTGATGATCCTGAAGTTAAAGCATTTGCTGATAAACTTTACGATAAACTTCAGAAGAAGGGCGTTGAAGTAATTTATGATGATCGTCAGGTAAGTGCAGGCGTTATGTTCTCTGATGCTGACCTTATTGGCGTTCCTGTACGTGCAATAGTAAGTCCAAGAAACCTTAAAAACAATTCTGTTGAAATTGTAACTCGCGATAAGAGTGTTAAAACATCTGTTTCAAGTGAAACGGTTGTTGAAGATATTATTAAACTTGTTAATGAACTTAAATAATAACAAAATCCGAACCTTATGTTCGGATTTTTTTGAAAAAGGATGTTAGTATGAATTATCGTTTTGATAAGTACGGAAATAAACTTTCTATTCTTGGGTTTGGTTGTATGCGTTTTAAACGTAAGCTGGGAAAGATTGATTTTGATAAAGCTGAAAAACAGGTTATGAAAGCTTATAATGGTGGCGTTAACTATTTTGATACAGCATATATTTATCCCGGTAGTGAAAGTATACTTGGTGAAATTTTTGAAAAAAATAATATTCGTAAAAATGTAAATATTGCTACAAAATTGCCACATTACCTGATAAAAAATAGAGAAAGTCTTGATAAGCTTTTTAATGAAGAATTAAAAAGACTTCGTACAGACTATATTGACTATTATCTTATGCATATGCTTGCTGACGTTGATACGTGGGCAAGACTTGTTGAGATGGGGATTGTTGAATGGCTTGAAGAAAAAAAGGCTAATGGGCAAATTAGGCAAGTAGGTTTTTCTTATCATGGTGGGACGGAACCGTTTATTAAGCTTGTAGATGCATATAATTGGGATTTTTGTATGATACAGTATAACTACATGGATGAAAATTCGCAGGCAGGGAAAAGGGGCTTAAAATACGCCAAATCGAAAGGCTTGCCGGTTATGATAATGGAACCTTTGCGTGGTGGAAAACTTGTAAACAATCTTCCTGATGATGTTAAAAAGATGTTCAATAGCTATGATAAAAAACATACCCCTGCACAATGGGCTTTTAAGTGGCTTTGGAATCAGCCGGAAGTGTGTGTGGTTCTGTCGGGAATGAATAGCGAAGAAATGGTTGATGATAATATTAAAAATGCGTCAGAAACGTTTGTTGGTGAACTTGATGAAAAAGATGATTTATTTTTAAAAGATATAGTTAATGCAATTAATGTTAAAATGAAGGTTGGGTGTACCGGATGCGGTTATTGTATTCCTTGTCCCAAAAATGTTGATATTCCGGGATGTTTTTCGGCATATAACAGAAAATACT
>JAZOMK010000434.1:0-2124 GCA_045653985.1 Clostridia bacterium
GTCAGCACCATAGAGACGAGCTTTCTCACTCTTATATTCGCGGGTACATCTGATATAGTCAAACACAGACCAAAGAAGAAGCAAAACACCCAATATAATAAGGATAAAGCAACCGGGATCAAACTCAAACCTATACTTTGAATAGAATGAAATGTCGCTGATAGGAATAATGATAAGCGCAATACCCATGATAGCTGCCAATATAGATTCAACAATTCTTAATGAGTTAGGTACTGTAAGTGCAAGTATTGTTGAAATTGCAGCAATAATCATAAATGCAAACATGAAAGCATCTTTTTCATAGAAACCGATACCCTTTGACGTCTGCTCTGTAGGCATAAGGCTTCCACCGATTTCACCTACAACGGGCAACGTCTTTTTATACTCATCGCGTTCAATCTGAAGATCATAATAAGCAAGAGGATAATAAGTTGTATCAGCCATTTCATCAGCACCGTTAAGTCTTAAAGTAATGGCAACCCACTTGTAAATTGTGTGTTTAACATTCTTTTCGTTTGCTTGAACGTCAACACCCTTAGGCTCAGGAAGTTCTGTTTTAGAAGTAAATGAACCTACAAGCTGGTTATCTTCAAGCTCACGCCATGCCTTCTTTTCTTCAATAATATTTGCTAAATCGAAAACCTTTGTTTTAGGTACGGTTACATCAATAACACCGCTTAAACCATCAACAGGAGTCTGTTCGATTGTAGTTTTAATTGAAACAGGTGTGGTGTTCTTTTCGCCTAAAGTAAGTTTAAGTTCATAAAGGTCAAGAAGAATTGTTTGAGGACCTGCATCCTTATCCTTTGCATCATAACCAAAGGCATATGTAGCAAGGTAATAAACTGAAGTATTTGCATATAACGGAATTTCTGCTTTATTTACAACTTCGGTAAGCTCTCTATCCTTATAAAGCTCAATTACCTTCATGCTGGTATGTGTAAACTCAGTAATTTCAAACTTTGCCTGCTCGAAACCGATTTTACGTGTAAGAACATTGTTATCAACATCAATATCCTGCACAGTTGCAACTGCAGGGATACGCATGTAAGGAATGAAAATACAAATTATAACCGAAAATGAGAGAATAGCTAAAATAATCTTTGTAAAAAAGCTATTCATATAAAAGAACTTTTTCATAGGAACCTCCCTTATAATTATAACATAACAATTATACTCTTTTCTTCAATAATAGTCAATAGCCAATATATAAAAACTGTTGTTTTTTTGGTTTAATTTACAATTTAGTAAAAAATAAGCGTAAAAAAAGACGTGTTATAAAAACACGCCTCTTTTTATTACTGGATTTCCTTAACCTTAGCTGCTTTACCAACACGATCACGGAGATAGTAGAGTTTAGCTCTACGAACACGGCCGCGACGGATGATTGTAATGCTACCAAGTCTGGGTGAATGAACGGGGAATGTACGTTCAACACCAACACCGTAAGCCACACGGCGAACAGTAAAGGTTTCACGAGTGCTGCCGTTTCTACGAGCAATAACAGTGCCTTCGAAAGCCTGTAATCTCTCACGGTTACCTTCAACAACCTTAACCATTACCTTAACGGTATCACCAACGTTGAAATCAGGAATGTCTGTGCGAAGCTGTTCTGCTTCAATAGCTCTAATAAGTTCCATATCTTTCTCCTTAATTATCATAGGTGTTCATTATCTCGAAGCTAACGGACAAGCGGACCACCCGAATTTATCAAGCCTATATAATATACCATAAGATACATTTTTAGGCAAGCATTTTTTATTGTTTTTTTATTTTTTCAAGTATTTTTACGTCTTCTTTTGTTAAATTTGCCTTTTCAAGTAAATCAGGACGCTTTTCAAGAGTAACTTTTAACTGCATTTCCCTTTGCCATGCGGTTATCAGCTTATGATTTCCGCTTAAAAGCACATCAGGCACCTTCATCCCGTTAAAATCAGCAGGACGAGTGTATTGAGGACACTCAAGCAAGCCATCGGAAAAGCTGTCTTCATAGGCGCTGTCAACACTGCCTAAAACACCGTCAATAAACCTTGCAGTTGCATCAATAACAACAAGTGCAGCCAATTCCCCACCGGTTAAAACGTAATCACCAATAGAGATTTCACGATCAATAAGATTATCAAT
>JAZOMK010000435.1:0-4777 GCA_045653985.1 Clostridia bacterium
TTAAAATATCCTTGTTTTCATTCATTGCAACACCGTTTACGATGTTGTATGATGACATTATGCCCTGTGCCTTAGCATCCTTAACTGCCATCTCAAAGGGCTTTAAGTAAATTTCTCTTAATGCACGTTCGGAAACACGAACGTCCTGATAAAGTTTGTTTTGCTCCTTTTCGTTACATACGAAGTGCTTGATACATACGCTTACGCCATAACGCTGTACAGCCTTAATTGTTGTAACAGCCATAATGCCTGAAATAAAGGGGTCTTCTGAATAATATTCGCTGTTTCTGCCTGATAAGGGGTTGCGGTGGAGGTTTACGCCCGGTGCAAGCCAAACTTCAACGTTATTATCGTAAAGTTCAGCACCCATAACTCTACCAAAAGCTTCAACAAGGTCGGTATTCCATGTGCAAGCAATAATTGTTTCGCAAGGGAAGCTTGAGCCCTTTGAGCCGATACCTGAAGGGCCGTCAGAAACCGCTACACGTGAGAAACCGTATTTAGAATTAACTTCATCACTTCCGCCAAAGTTAAGACCTGCATATGATACAAAGAACGTTGCAAGTTCTTCATTGGTCATCTGGTCAACAAAATCATCCATCGAAATTGTGCCATTGATAACGCTGATCAACGGTTGAACCGGTGTATCGCCCGTTCTTACTAACATAAACTTATCAACGTTAGGTGCGCCAGCGCCACCAAAAGTAAGTTTAATAATATTTAAGCCTTTTTTAAGGGTAATATTACCTGTGCCGTTAAATAACTTATAGCCGTAATAGTTGCTTCCGCTTGGTGTGCAAGTATCGGTAACGTTTACGGTTGCTTTTTTTGTAAAGTTATCAACTTCGGAATAAAGACATACGTAACCTGAATTTGTTTTATTACTTGCGCAGATTGCGTTAAAGGTATATTCGCCAGGATTTTCAATATAAACTAAATAAGTTACACCCTTTACAGCCCAGCCGTTTGCAAGGTTTGATGCTGTATAAGCATCCCAAGTGTCTGTTTCTTCATTATAAAGTTTGCCGTTCTTGTTTATATCAAGAGTATTTGCATTAGTTGAATTTATTGTTTCATACTCTTCTGTTTCAACTGTTGTTGTAGCATAAACTTTTTCTAAAGTAATAAGGTCGATATTACATGCAGTAGCACTACCCTTTGCAATTTTAATGTAGTTTGCGCCTTCTTGTAAGTAAACGTAACCGTCAACATCATAATCAATATAACAGTTATATCCTGTTTTGTTCATAACTGCACGTGTGTCTTCAGGAACTACAATCTTGCCTAATGTTAAGGGGCTTGTAAATGTAGCACCGTCAGTTGAAGTTAAAACGTCAAGTCCTGATGCGGCAGTTGATGCGCAACGGGCAACCATCTTATATCTGCCCTTTTCAACTACATTTACCTTTAAAGTGATATACGAACCGCTTTTCCACATTGATTCAACGCAGGACTGTGCATATGCAGTGGCTTCTGTGCCATTATAGTACCAACCTTCTGTAAAGGTTGCTATTTTATTTATACCGTTATCTGCAATATCAACGTAACTTTCAGCCTCGATAATTGTTTTACCAATAACAGGCTGACCTGCTGCGCCATCATAAATAAGGAAACTATCAACGTTAGGTCCGTTTGAAATATTAAATTTAATATAGTTTACGCCTTCAGAAAGTGTAATTGCAACTTCATCAGTATCCATATAGCTGTTATAAGCATTTCCGCCCAAAATACTTGTCTTTTGGCAAACAAATGATTTCGCCGTACCAAAGGTTACGTTATCGCTTGAAACAGCGGCAGAAATAATAGGTACTAAATTGGGGTTTGACGTGCTGTTATCGTTATTCTTGTTTGAAGCATAACGAACAGAAACTTTATATTCGCCTGCATTTTCAGCGATTACCTTATATGTAACGCTTTTAATCATATAAGCTTGTGAGAAGGTTACGCCTGAATGTTTTTCCCAAGTGTTTGTAAGTTTATTGTATAAAACGCCTGTAAATGCCTCAGTTGAGCCTGTATAACTTGAATTTGTTGAATAAGGCTTTTCATACCAATCCTCAGCCTCAATACGAAGTGCTGTGCCGATTTCATGTGTAGGTGCTTCTGTAGGTGTTTCTGGCTGGCTTGGCTCAGTTGAAGTTGAGCCATTCTGCAAGTTTTCAAAAGTACCGTCAGCAAGCAAACGCTTATCAAGTTTTGTCTTTGACTGTGCTGTAAGCTGTTCAACTAAAATAAGTTCTTTAATATTATGCGTTCCTGCAAGGCGAGTTCCTGCCTCTTTAACCGAATTACCAACGTAGAATTTATAATCGCCTGCCTCTAAAACGTAAGCTGACTTATATTTTGTTTTGCCTAAATCATCATAAGATGCGATATCGTTAAGCTCAACGGTAAGTAATAATGTTTCGCTTTCGCCAGGCTGTAAAAGCTGCGTTTTATCAAATGCACAAAGCACTTTTGCGGCTTTACCTAAAGCACCCTGCGGTGCTGAAACGTACATCTGTACAACTTCTTTACCTGCAACTTCACCAGTATTTGTAACGGTTGCCTTTACTGTTGCAACACCGTTTTCAACTTTAAAATCAGAAGTTGAAATACTAAAAGTTGTATACGAAAGACCAAATCCGAACTCATAATTAACCTTTGTGTAATTAGGATCAAAGGTTTCAAAATAACGGTAGCCAAGGAAGATATCCTCAGTATACTTCTGTGTTGAAGAATCGTTAATAAAGGTTTCGGTTGTGGGGTAATCGTAAAGATCCTTTGCGTAAGTTGTAACAAGCTTACCTGATGGGTTAACGTCGCCCAAAATAACGTCAGCAATGGCATAGCCGCCCTGCATACCACCGTAACCTGCAAATAAAACAGAATCAACATCAATACCCATATCGTTATCAAAGGTCCAATCGGTATCGATAGGTGTAGGTGTGTTTAAAACAACTATAACTTTATCAAAATACTTGGTTGCGTTCTGTAAAACTGAAATTTCACTTGCGGAAAGTTCCCATTCAGCAGGCTTCATATCAACGCACTCACCATCAAAACGGCTGATAACTATAATTGCAGTATCAACGCCTGCATTGACTGCACCAATATAATCATCTTCTGCGGGAACGTACTCAACAAATGATTCGTCAGAATTGCTGTTTTCAAGGGCATCAACGTATTTTTGTGAAATATCATCGTAAACGTTAATTCTGCCAAGTTCTTCCGCCATATTGAAAGCATCAAGAGGATCTATTGCGGCAGTTTTACCGCCAACGCCCATTGCGCGCGATGAACCTGCGCCCCAAGGAATGTAACCATGCTGTTTTGCTAAGGTTTCATGGCCCATTGAGTTATCATGGTTGAAATCCTCAGCGGTGTAAAGTCTTAAATGCTGACCTTCACCAAAAATTGCAATGTTTGCGCCTTGCTTTAAGGGAAGTGCATTGTTTTCGTTTTTCATTAAAACAATACCTTCATCACTTAACGCACGGGCAACACCGCCGCTGTTTTTATTAGCTCCTGCTGCTTCCACCGTAACAGTAAGCCCTGAAAATACGCTTACCACAATGCTTACGATAAGTGCCAAAGCAAAAAGCCTTGAAAACGTCTTTTTCATAAATATCCCCCTTTTATTATATTAGGTATAATATATTTTAACAAACTATGAATATTACTTCAAGACATTTTTAACACTTTTGATGGACAATAACTTGCAAGAATTGCACACTTTACCCCTTATAATTTCTTGCGCTTATACCTAAAATTACCCCTAAAAAGGTATCAAGTGCGGTAATAGTACCAACAACCTCTTCACCAAAGGGGAAGTTCCAGATGCCTGACAAAGCAAAATACAACGTGCCAAGCGCAGGGAGAAGATAAAGTGCAATCCATTTTAAAATATCATAAGTTTTATTGCTCAAGACTTTCTCACCCCTAAAAGCTCGTTTACCTTATCCTGAACGGTGCGGTAATTATAGCCTTCCTTTTCAAGTTTTTCTTTGCGTGCATTGCCGTTGCCGTAATCACCGTTTATTACTTTTTTTGCGACTTCTTCAATGTTTTTATTTTTTAAAATGCGGTTTACTTCATCCTGAACGGTGCGATAATTATAGCCTTCGCTTTCAAGTTTTTCTTTGCGAATATTTCCGTTACCGTACTCACCGTTTATCACCTTTTGGGCGATTTCTGATAAAGAAAGCTCCGTTTTCACTTCATAGGTAACGTAAGGCAGATAGCCATGCTTTGTCCAAAGGCGTTTGTTGTAGCCTGATTTATCTTGATTTACCGCAGTAATCTGCACGCAGTTTTTCCATGCAGGTGTACACTCAACTGCGAGACCATCTCCGATATAAATACCAATATGCCCCTTTTGCCACACCGCTTCGCCAATTTCAATTTTTGAAAAATCAGTTGAAACATTGTCGCAAACCTTAATCATACTGTCAGCATTGATATCGGGCACACCGTTGCTTTTATAAATTGCGCCACCGTAATTTTTGGCTTTATCCCCTGAAAATCCCCACAATACTGACTTTATAAGGCAAACGCAATCAAAGCCAAAGGTATTTTCATCAGCCGCCATAATCATTTTTTTGCGGGATTCTTTCATATTGTACTTATGATTTTTTGTATAGCGATCCTTGTTTTTTTCCGTCATATTTGCACCGAAGCAACCCATAACATAAAGTGTTTTATAATTGTTCGCAATGTCTTTTAACTTTTCAACAAATTCAATATTATTCAAGATATTACCCTCCATTTTATTACTTCTTCTTTGATTTTATCAACA
>JAZOMK010000436.1:0-4119 GCA_045653985.1 Clostridia bacterium
ACCTCTTTTGCACCGTTATCATAAAGGAAGTCAACAGTTTCCTTTAACTGAGTTCCGCGGACGATAGAGTCATCAACAAAGAGAAGGCTTTTATTCTTAATAAGCTCATGTACGGGAATCATCTTCATCTTTGCAACGCGGTTTCTTTGCGCCTGATTCTGGGGCATAAAGCTTCTTGGCCACGTTGGCGTATATTTAATAAACGGTCTTGCAAAGCTTATTCTGCTTTTATTTGCATAACCTATTGCGTGCGGTGTGCCTGAATCGGGAATACCACAGATAAAGTCTATGCCCTTTTCTTTGCCCTCTTCCATATCGTTCTGCGCCATAATCTCACCGTTTTTACAACGCATAACTTCAACGTTTACGCCTTCATAAGTTGAAGTGGGATATCCGTAATATGACCAAAGGAAAGCACATATTTTTAATTCCTTTTGTGGTGGAAGAAGTGTTGTCATTTCCGTTGCGGTAAGTTCAACAACCTGTCCCGGGCCAAGCTCTAAAACATCGGTATAATCAAGTTTTTTATAAGCAAAGGACTCAAAAGCAACTGCATATCCGTTTTTATTTTTGCCAACTATACAAGGTGTTCTGCCATAAAAATCACGAGCGGCAATTATAGTGCCTTTATCAGTTAAGATAAGTACCGTTGCCGAGCCTTCAATGGACTGTTGCGCAAAACGGATGCCGTCAGCAAAATTATCTTTTTTATTCATCAATGCGGCAAAAAGTTCTACTGTATTAACCTTGCCGCCTGTCATAGCGCTGAATTGGTCGCCATCTGACAGATATTTTTCAATCAATTCTTCCGAATTGTTTATTGCCCCAACCATTGTTATGGCATATGCGCCAAGGCCTGAGCGGAATAAAAGAGGCTGGGGGTCGGTATCACTTATACAGCCAATGGCTGCTGTACCGCTCATTTCATCAAAAACGTCTTCAAACTTAGTTCTGAAAGGCGAATTTTGTATATTATGTATTTCGCGTTGTAAGCCAACTTCCTCGTTCCATGACGCCATACCACCGCGACGTGTACCTAAGTGGGAGTGATAGTCCGTGCCGAAGAATACGTCTGAAATAGCATCGCGCTTACAAACTGCGCCAAAAAAGCCACCCATAAAATTCTCCTTTAAAGCTTTGAAGCGATGTCAGCATCCTTTTCCAATACCTTTTGTGCATCGGAAACACGTTTTGAATCAAGTTTTGCCTGCAAGTCTTTATCTTCAACTGCGATAATCTGTGCTGCAAGAAGTGCCGCATTACCACCGCCGTTAATTGCAACTGTTGCTACGGGAATACCCGTTGGCATCTGTACCGTTGCAAGGAGTGCATCCATGCCGTCAAGATTTGAGCTTGAGCAAGGAATACCAATAACGGGTAACGTTGTATTTGCGGCAATAGCACCTGCTAAATGTGCCGCCATACCTGCTGCTGCAATAATAACGCCAAAGCCGTTAGCCCTTGCATTTATTGCAAAATCACGTGCTTCAACAGGTGTACGATGTGCTGAATATACGTGAACCTCAAAAGGAATATCAAGGCTTTTAAGCATATCTGTTGCTTTTTTAATGATAGGAAGATCGCTGTCGCTTCCCATTACAATACCAACTTTTTTCATAAAAAACACTCCTTAAAAATAAAAATGGGCACAGTTATTCGCAAAAAGCCAATAATTGCGCCCAGACGGTCGGCTATAAATTTCCTTGCTCCACTGTGGTAAACCACAACTATCCGTCAGTTGCAAAGAAACACTTAATTTACAGTAAAAATTATACTGTAAATTACGATTTTTGTCAAGGCACACAGCTTGTTTAAATAAGAACTATATGTTAATTTTTAGCCTGTGTTTCACAGTAAATACAACGATAAATTCCCTTTTCTTTATCTGCAAGCTTAAATACATGGTCAAGCTCTTGTTCACAGCTTGAAATACAGCGGGGATTCTTACATTTAATAACGTTTGTAAGAAGTTCGGGTTTTAAAATGCTCTTCTTTTCAACAAGAACACCGTTTTTAATAACGTTTACCGTTGCCCCCGGATCAACGTAACCGATAACGTCTAAATTAACGGGAATATCAGCATCAATTTTAATGATGTCTTTCCTGCCCATCTTTTTTGAAAAGCCGTTTTTAATAAGGGCGATTGAGCAGTCAAGTTCTGATAAACCTAAAAGATCATATAAAAGCATACCTCTGCCTGCTGTAATATGGTCGATTACAACACCGTTAAGAATTGAATCTACGTTCATATAAGGTCAGCCTCCTTCAAAAGTTTTAAGATAAGTGCCATACGCATATATTTGCCGTTAAGCACTTGTTTGAAGTAGCAAGCACGCTTGTCATCATCTATCTTAACGCTTATCTCATTTACTCTGGGCAATGGGTGCATTATTGATAAATCTGCCTTAGCTGTTTTGAGTTTTTCGGGGGTAAGAATATAGCTATCCTTTAAGCGAAGATAGTCTTCCTCGTTAAAGAAACGCTCACGCTGAACACGTGTCATATACAAGATATCAAGTTCAGGCATAACTTCTTCAAGATTGGTTGTTTGCTTATATTCAATGCCCTTTTCTTTTAATATGTTTTTAACGTAACTTGGAAGTTTAAGTTCTTCAGGTGAAACAAGCACGATTTTGATATTTTCATATCTTGTAAGTGCGCTTATAAGTGAATGAACGGTTCTTCCGAATTTAAGGTCGCCGCAGAAACCTACCGTAAGGTTTTTAATGCTTCCCTTTTCCCTATAGATTGTTAAAAGGTCGGCTAAGGTCTGTGTAGGATGGTTGTGGCCGCCATCACCTGCATTGATTACGGGGATAGTTGCATTTAAGCTTGCAACGTAAGGTGCACCCTCCTTAGGATGGCGCATTGCAATAATATCAGCATAACAACTGATTGTTTTTGCAGTATCAGCAACGCTTTCGCCCTTTGATGCAGAAGAAGAATTTGCTTCTGAAAATCCTATAACGTTTCCGCCAAGCTCATACATACCCGCCACAAAGGAAAGGCGTGTCCTTGTTGAAGGCTCAAAAAACAGTGTAGCAAGTTTTTTGCCTCTGCACATTTCGCTGTACTTTTTGGGATTTTCAATAATATCGCAAGCACAGGAAATAAGCTGGTCAATCTCCTCAACGCTAAGGTCAAGTATATCAATAAGACTTCTCATTTTCTTTATCCTTTTATATTAGATTTTTGCACCGTTTATCGCAAGGTAATTTTTGATTCTGTCTACGTTTTCCTTGTTTTTGGGATCTTCTTCAAGATACTCAATAATATCATAAACGTCAACAACTGAGTATACCGGGAAACCGAATTCCTCACCAACCTCAGCCATTGCTGATTTTTCTGTCTGTCCCTTTTCCTTACGGTCAACCATAACAAAGGTTGCGGCAACCTTAACGCCTTCAAGCTTACCTAAAATAGCCATGCTTTCACGGATTGCAGTACCTGCGGTGATAACGTCCTCAACGATAACAACTTCTTCGCCTGCTTGTGGCTTATAACCTACGAAAACGCCGCCCTCTCCATGGTCTTTTTCTTCTTTACGATTGAAGAAGAAAGGAACGTCAAGATTGTTTTTTGAAAGTGCGCAAGCAACTGAAACTGCAATCGGAATTCCCTTATAAGCAGGGCCGTAAAGAACAGTTTTCTTATTGCCGATTTTATCAAAATATGCTTTTGCATAAAATTCGCCTAATTTTGAAATCTGGTCGCCTGTTTTAATATCGCCTGCGTTAATAAAGTAAGGAATCTTTCTGCCTGATTTTGCAGTAAAATCACCAAATTTAAGGACGCCTGCGCCCTCTAAAAATTGTATAAACTCTCTCTTATAGCTTTCCATTTTTATATTCTCCTATTTCTTTATATAAAATTTATCGTCTTCAGTAAGCTGAAGCTCGTCAATAACCATTTCAAAAACTTCTTTTTTGGTCGCAAAATTTTCAGGGTGATGAGCGTCTGAACCAAAGTAGAATTTGCAACCGCAATCTTTTGCAGTTTTATAAATACGCATAATTGAAGGACGGATTTCATCATCCTTAATTATATCGCCAAAGTTAAGCTCAATACCCATGCCAACCTTTGCGGCCTTTGAAAAAAGCTCTTCTAACTTTTTTTCAG
>JAZOMK010000437.1:0-3007 GCA_045653985.1 Clostridia bacterium
ATAAACGGCACAGTTTACTGGGACGTACAGAGACTTTTCTTTGAAATCAAGCAGGGCATTTTAAAATGCTCAGCAGCAGGTCATAAGGATATTGCTGCAATCGGTATTGATACTTGGGGCGTTGACTTTGCTTTAATTGATAAGGATGGCGAAATGCTTGCAAACCCCTACCATTATCGTGATGCAAAGGTTGAAAATATGGAAGCAACTTTTGCAGAACTTGGTAAGGAAGATATTTATAAAAAGACTGGTCTTCAGTTCCTTGCATTCAACACACTTTATCAGCTTCGCAATCTTAAAAAGAATAAGCCTGATCTTTTAGACAGAGCTGAGCATCTTCTTTTAATTCCTGATTTATTCAACTATCTTTTAACGGGTAAAATGGCTGCTGAATATTCAAACGTTTCAACAACCCAGATTCTTAACCCCGTAAAAGGCGAATGGGAATTCTCATTAACCGATAAACTCGGTATTGACAGAAAGATTTTTAAGGATATTGTTGATTCCGGTACAATTTTAGGCACATTAAAGCCTGAACTTGCAAAGGAATTACAGATGCCCGAAGTTCCCGTTATCTGTGTTGCTTCACATGATACCGGCTCAGCCGTTGCATCCGTACCTTTTGAAGATCCTAAATCAAGCCTTTATATTTCATGCGGTACATGGTCTCTTATGGGTACTGAGCTTGAAAAACCCTTAATCAACGAAACCACAATGGAATATAACTTCACCAATGAAGGCGGTGTAAACCGTACATCACGTTTCTTATCAAACATTATGGGCTTATGGCTTATTCAGGAAAGCCGTAGACAGTGGAAACGTGAAAACCTTGATTATTCATTTAACGATATGGAAAATGCCGCAAAGGCATCAGAACCCTTTAAGTCATTTATCAATCCCGATTTTGATGGCTTTACACCTCCAGGGGATATGCCTTCAAGAATTAAAGAGTTCAACAAAAATGCAGGTCTCAAAGTTCCCGAAACAATGGGCGAAGTTGTACTTTGCATCTATCAGAGCCTTGCACTTAAATATCGTTACGTAACCGAAGCAATGGAAAAAATGATGGGTACAAAAATTGATACCATCCATATGGTTGGCGGCGGCATTAAGGATAAGTTCCTTTGCCAGATGACAGCTGATGCAACAGGCAGAAAGGTTGTTGCAGGTCCTGTTGAAGCAACCGCTATGGGTAACATTGCAGTTCAGCTTATGGCTTTAGGTGAAATTGAAGACCTTGCAGGCATCCGTAAAGTTATCAAAGCATCAACAGATACGGCAGTTTATACTCCATCAGGCGATGCAGGCTGGGATAAAGCATACGAGACCTTTAAAAAAGCTTGCTTAGGTAAGTAATTAGGGAGGAAGTTTATATTATGGCTATTTTTATTATTTTAATGGTAGTTTTTGTTGCATTTCTTATAATTGGTACAGTTCAGGTAACACCTGAGATGATTGCTAACGAAAAGCAGACTATGGCAGATATCAAAGTAGCAAAGGCAAACAAAGTTGATGTTGATGCAGTTAAATTAGATGCACAACTTACTTTAAAGGCAGAAAAAGCAAAGAAAGAATTAGATCCTGTAAAGGCTGAAGCAAAAGCTAAAAAAGAGCAGGAAAAACAAGAAGCTGCTGTAAAGAAACTTCTTGCCAAAAAAGTGCGTTCAATAAAGGGCAAAACACCTTCAGAGAAAATTGCTACGTTGGACGATATGCTTAAAGCAGGAGAAATTACTGAGGATGAATATAAAGACCTTAAAAATCTTTTGATAATGGAGATTTAATTTATGGGTAATTGGTTTAACGATAGATACTATAGGTTAAGTAAGTGCCATGATGTTATAAAAAATGTGGCAACCATTTTTTACATAATTGCAGATATAGTATTTTGGTTTAGTGTAGTTGGTGGCACTATTTGGGCAATTACTGCAGCTATTGATAGCAGTAAGCCGTTTAAAGCATTTTTTGCTATATTCTTACCTGTGATTGTTACTGCTATATTATCTTATTTTGGTACAATTCTGACTTGCCACTTCGTTTTTAGCTGGGGCGAAAAGATTGAACATACCAAAAAACAAACCGAACTCCTTAAAATAATGTCTCTTGAGAAAAAGTAAATAACATTAAAACCGCCTTTTTAGGCGGTTTTCTTATAACTTATATTCAATAGGCTTTCTGTTTTTATAATAGAAAGCCGTTTTTATGTTAAGTGAAGAAAGCATTTCCTTTGCCTCTAAAAAACAGAATGAGGCATTTTCTTTTGTATGGGCATCGGAGCCTAAAGTGATTTTTTTGCCGCCCATATCAAGATAAAGCTTTAATAAATCTCTGCTTGGTGCAAAATCGCAGTTGTTTTTCTTTAAGTAGCCTGTGTTTATTTCAAGGGCGATATCCCTTTCAATAATCATTTTAAAGGCATCTTTAAATTTATCTATGTTTTCGTTTATATCAAAACGCTTAATATACCTTGCAAGATAACTTATATGTGCAACGGTATCGCAACCAAAATCAATTACCTTGTATAAACAATCAAAATAGGCATCAACAATTTGCTGTATTTCGTTGTCGTTAAAAAGGTCATAATTGGTTGTTGTTGGTCTTAAAAAATTACCGTTTAATTCAATACCATGCACTGAACCGATAATAACGTCAAAATCACAGCAAGTAATTAACTTTTTTGCTATTTCAGGACAGTTGTAAGCCCTTGCAAGCTCAACACCTGCTAAGATTTCAACACCCTCAACTTTTACGTTGCGCGCATCAAAAGCAGATTTTTTAATTTTTTCAAAATCTGCATCACTACATCTGTTGGGGTAGTCAAAATGGTCGGTTACGCCAAAAATAAAAGTGCCTTTTTCCTTTTGCGAAAGGGCCATATCGTATACTGAACATTTTGAATCGGGGGAATATTCCGAATGAGTATGTAAATCAACAAACATTTTAATCACCGCGTGTATTATACTTCCGATAAAGTAAAATGTCAACTTGCAAAAAATGAAGTTAAGTG
>JAZOMK010000438.1:0-5404 GCA_045653985.1 Clostridia bacterium
CGAAAGCGTATTACCCTTAAAATACATTACCGACCGCGGTTATGCTGTAGCCGTTATGCCTACAAGAGAACTTTACCGCGAGTGGAACGTACGCGCAAACTACACAGTAGGCGTATTTAAAGCAGTAAACGCATACAGAGATAAATTCTCATGGGCATCAATTTCCGCTTGGGCATGGGGTGTAAGCAGAGTTCTTGATTACCTTGAAACCGAGCCTATGGTTGACGAAACACGTGTTGCATCAATAGGACATTCACGTAGCGGTAAGGCTGCTTTATGGGCTGCGGCAACGGATGAAAGAATTTTCCTTGGCGTGCCAAATAACTCAGGCTGTTGCGGTGCGGCAATTTTAAGAGGAAAGAAAGGCGAACACGCAAGAGATATAAATATTTCCGACTGGTTCTGTCCTAAATTCCAAGATTTTAACAATGCTGAAAGCAATTTACCAATGGATCAGCACTTCGTTTTATCTCTTGTTGCACCAAGAAACCTTTACGTTTGCGATTCTATTTTAGATGAGTGGGCAGATCCCGATGCCGAGCTTTTAGCTTGTCAGCTTGCGTCCCCCGTTTGGGAGCTTTACGGCAAAAAGGGTGTTGTAATGGATGATGAAAAACCCGTTGTAAATAAGGTTTATCAGGAAGGCAACATTGCTTTCCACGTAAAAACAGGCGACCATAGCCAAACAATGTTTGACTGGGAAAACGTTATCAACTATTTTGATGCTATAAAATAATAAATCTGTTATAATGGTCGTTGAATGTGGAAACAGCATTTTAATGGCTGTTAAGGGCGGATTTTACACCCATATATAAGGAGAAACAATAATGGCAGCATATTTTAAGGTAACTACCAACAAATCGCCCATAACGTACACCGTTGGCGAAGAAATTACGTTTACAATTACGGTACACGCCAACAAAGAAGGTTTTTTCGAGTGCAGAAAGTTCAAATGGGAACTTTTGCAGGATGACGGCAATAATACATCAGGCGAAGATTTTGTTATTAAGGGAAAGGAATGTTTTACGTTAAAAACAAGCCTTTCACGCCCCGGTTTTGCCCATCTTATTTTGACAGCTTTAAACCCCGATGGCACTGTTAACAATGACATTGACATCATCCACGCAGGCGCAGGCGCCGATATTGAAAAAATAGGCTATCACGGCAATATTCCTGCTGATTTTGATGAATATTGGGGTAAAATTGAGAAAATGATTGAGGACTTTACCCCTGAAATGATTTTAAAAGTTCCTCATACAAAAGATGTGCCTGATTGGTGCGATTGTTACGATGTTAAAATTTCAACACCTGTTGGCTGTGTTGCATCAGGTTATTTATCAATTCCTAAAAAAGAGGGCAAATATCCCTTAAAAATGGTGTTCTTTGGCTATGCTGTATGCGGTGCTTTCACCCATTTCAGCCAAGATAACATTTTCTTATGTATCAACGCATTAGGTATTGAAAACGGATTTTCACGCGAAGCAACAGAAGAAAAGTACGCCCATCTTAAAGGCTACGGCTTTAACGTTGAGGAAAATCAGAAACCCGAAACATCTTTCTGGCAGAATATGATGATTCGCAATTTATGCGCAACCAAATGGGCAAAAACCTTAGAAAAATGGGATAAAACAAATATTACAGCCATTGGCGGTTCACAAGGCGCACTTCAGGCAACAACCGTTGCGGCACACGATAAAGACGTAACGTATCTTGAAATTCAGATTCCTTGGTTTTGCAACCTTAATGCTGAAAAACACGGCTATATAAAAGGTTGGCGACCTGAGCCACAGCCGGGCCTTGAGTATTTTGATACCGTTATGCAGGGTTCAAGAGTTAAATGCCCCGTAAACATTTTTGCTTGCCTTGGCGATCAGGTTTGGCAGCCTGCCTCTATAATGAGCCTTTATAACGCCATAAAAGCACCTAAAAAGTTAAGATTCTTACAAAGCGGAAATCACGGCTACCGTCCTCTTGAATGGGATGAATATTATCTGTATCCCGATTTTGAGGTTTCAGGAAAATACAGGCATTACAAAGGTAACGTTTATGAAGTTTTATACGTTGCCAAAGATTCAGAAACCCTTGAAGATACTGTAATTTATAAGGGCGATGGCGGCAAAATATGGGCACGTCCCAAACATATGTGGGCAGATTACGTTATTTATAACAATAAAACGCAAAAGAGATTTGAAAAGATATAAAAAATTCCTCGGTCAACCGAGGAATTTTTTTATCTGTTATATTGATTCCGATATTCTTCTTTAGGTAATGATGCAAGCGCCTTTTTAGTTTCTGATTTAGCCTTTGCTAAAGAGATTCCATCAAGGATATATGATGCACCTAAAATTACAAATATTCCGCCTAAAACAGCAAGTGATAATAAGAATTCAGTATAAAGTACACCGATACCCGCTATAAGCATACCGCAAGAAGCAAATATTGCACCTACAAAGAAAAGCATAATAAGAAGGTAAATTGATACGTTGTCTATTGATTTGCGTCCTGTTTTGCCCATATCAGCCAAAGCGGTGCTGGTGCTTAAAATCTTGATATTATATATAAGGTCAAGGATAAATATCAAACCAAATGCGATAGTTGCAAATAAAAGGATATATGGTATTATTTCTTCTTCAATATCAAAAAGACCTGTTACAATTTCGGTTTTAATTAAGCTGTAACCATCAAGTGCTGATTGAGCGATAAACTGAACAACAGTAGTGAATAAACACATAAGAGTTGTCCCGCCTAAAATAACACAGTTAAAAATAACCCTTATTACAGTTGCAAACTTATTAAAGCCAAAGCCTACGCCGTTCATAGTTGTTTTTCTTCTGTTTGAACCCGCAAGATAAATGAACCATTTACCTAACACAAAGAAGAACATCGGTAAAACTACAGTGCCTGCTAAAACTAAAGCTACGATATTGATAATATCAATGCTGTCGCTTATCGGTATATGTTCATAATCCTTAATATCAAGTTCTACGATGGCAGTATCTAATTTTGCAGTTGCCTCCGGAATCGCCGAATCCAGCGCAAAGAAGCAAAGCAACGGAATAAGCAACAATGCGATAGTATATAAAATATTCGCAATAAGAGTTGTTTTTGATGCAGCCGCCTTTTTAACACCATTTATTACCGGATAAGGAGAATATTCGCCTTTTTTCTTTTTAGGCTGATAGTTCTGATAATTTTGTTGATAGTTGGGCTGATAATAATCAGGCGCAGGTTTAGGCTGTTTTTTCTGTGGCTTGTCCATTTGTTCAGGCACAGATTCAACATAAAATTCCTGCTGACTCCACGTTTGCGTCCGGGGTGTTTCCTGCTGAATCGGATTTTTTAAAGAAGTATCCTCGATAATGGGTTCATTAGCAGGTGCTTCTTCTTTTGTTTCCTCAACAACGGGCGCTTCCTCTGTAGTTGGTTCTGCCGGTTCCTCAACAGATGTTTCTTCAGTAATTACTTCTGCCGGTTCTTCAGCAGAGGTTTCTTCAATAATTGGTTCTGCCGGTTCTTCAGCAGATGCTTCTTCAGTAATTGGTTCTGCTACAGGTGCTTCTTCTTGTACAACCTCCAATGATTGGCCGCAATTTTTACAGAATTTTGCACCGTCAGCAAATTCCGTTCCGCAATTTTTACAAAACATGACTATATCCTCCTTGTGTACATATATTATAAAGTTTTTTTATTTCAATGTCAATAGCGCTACTTCTTAAAATACCACGTATTTATGGTTGAATATATCTGCGATTCTCTTAAAATCGTGCCTACACTCAATTTATCGCTGAACAAAAAGGTGTTCATTTCAAAGAAAAGGCCTATCTGCGGAAGTTCATCAGCAATTATATTCTGCAAATTAACTACCGCGCTCTTCAATTCATCAATAGTAATGGCAATATCAATGCCGAAAAGGGCATTATGTGCATCCTGCGAATTAAAGCCCATCAGATTACCGCTACCCGTTGCCTTAAAAGCAAAGTTAAGGTTTGGCGTATCTGAAAGATAATATCCGCTGAGAATCATATCGTAATCTTTATTTTCTACTGCTTTTTTCAGATCTTTTTCATTCTTGGCAACAAGATTTATCTTTATACCTATTTTTTCAAGATCCTTTTTAATATACTCTGCCGCCTCAAGACGAACAGGGTTTGCAGGCTCGTTAAGCACAAGCAAATCAAGGCTTAACGCGCCTTCTGAAGAATCAAAAAATCCATCGCCATCGTTATCAACATACCCAAGGGACGCAAAAATCTCTTTTGCGCGAATCTCGTTATGGTCATACCTGATTACCGATGCGCTTGAAAGGGACGTATCATTAAACAGCGGTTGCTCAGCGCCTGACGCTTTTGTAAGATATACATTATTTATAATGTTTGTTCTGTCAACGGCATAGGCTATAGCCTTGCGGAAATCCTTTTCTGCCATTTTACTGCGTTCAAGGTTAAAGCCAAGAAAAACATAGTTATGCGAAAGATAGTTTTTCTCGTCAACACCCTCTAAAATCTCGTAGATTTCAGTAGTTTTTAACGATGTTGGCGCGCAATCAAGCTCGCCTTTTTCAAAGGCTGACAGCATTTCATCAGTGTTGCTGTAGCCTATAGCTACAATTTGCTCAATGTAGGGCAGTTTTTTCCACCAGTTTGAAAAGGTTGTAAGCACCATTTTAGTTTCATTCTGGAAAGTAAGTTGGTCTACCTTAAAGCAGCCGCTACCAATGGGCATATCCATTGTTGTTTTGCTTTTGCCTTCATAATACGCCCTTGGAATTACCGGAATATTAAGTGCATATATCAGCGCATAGGATTTAACCTTTGGGTAAACGTAAAGCATATTTCCTACGCCTTCTGCCCTTTCAACGTAATAGGAAAGGTCTGTATAATATATGCTTTCAGGATCCGCTAAAATAGAATTTATGGTAAAAGCCGCATCATCACCGGTAAGTTCGCCAAAGTCGCCATGCCAACGGGCATTTGCGCGAAGCTGGATTGTCCACACATTGGAAGCTTCATCATACTTCCAACTTTCAGCGATACATTGAACGGGCTCCATAACCTCATTAAAGCTTACAAGCGGTTCAAATATTATTGAATATACGTTACGCATCTGCATCTCGCGCACGTACAGCGGGTGCATTGAATAAGGCGCTTTGTTCATAGGAATCCTTAACGCGCCCCCTGATAAAATTTCTTCCTTAGGCTGTTCAACGTTTCCTGCATCACCGGGAATAATAATGGGCGTATCGGATACAGGCTCTTCGCAGGCGCAAAAGCAGGATATACACAAAACAACTGCGATAACGTTAATTATAAATCTTTTTATACAGGTCGTAATAAGTTGAGACCTTTTCAACATAGTTTGCCGTCTCCTTAAAAGGAATATTTGTTAAAGTCTTACCATCAGAGGA
>JAZOMK010000439.1:0-1105 GCA_045653985.1 Clostridia bacterium
AGTAAAATCAGCACCGTTATATGCCATTTGGGGGGTTATAACATTTAATAAATCCCTTACATATTCAAAAGGAAGCATCATAAAAACCTCTTTTCGTTTTTGTTCCACTATATTATATTACACTGTATATAAAAAGTAAATACCCTTTTAAAAAAAATATAGAAAAACCTGCAAGTAAATTGCAGGTTTAAATTAGTTTTATTTAAGAATTAATCGCGACGGTTTCTTCTTGTAATTGCGGGCATATCGAAGTCGATATCGTCATAATCGTCGTTTGCAGTTTCAGGCTGAGTGTTTCTGAATGATGAGAAGAAGCCTGATCTCTTAGGTTCTTCTTCAGTTTCAGGACGACGTCTTTCCTCTCTGCGGGGCATGAAGATTGCATCGTCAACTTCTTCAGCTTCCATCTGAGGTTTCTGTGGCTGCTGGAATGAAGGTGTTGCTGCTGCCTTAGGTGCAAAATTTGTCATAACAAGGCCGTCTTCTTCCTCTTCTTCGTCTTCAACGGGGCGAACAACGCGTTCAGTCATGCGCTGAGGTTTGTGTGATCTTCTTTCATCCTTTTCAAAGCCTGTTGCGATAATGGTGATACGAACTTCATCATCAAGACTTTCGTCAATACCTGCACCGAAGATAATGTTTGCTTCAGGTGAAACAGCTTCATGTACAAGGTAAGCAGCTTCGTTGATTTCATTAAGTGAAAGTGAAGCATCACCCATGATTGAAAGAAGTACGCCTGTTGCGCCTGAAATTGTTGTTTCAAGAAGGGGTGAAGAAATTGCGTGTTTAGCAGCATCAATAGCACGGTTTTCACCGGTACCGATACCGATACCCATATGTGCAATACCCTTATCTTTCATGATTGTACGAACGTCAGCAAAGTCAAGGTTAATGGTATTTGAACGTGTAATAAGTTCAGAAATACCTGAAACGCCCTGACGGAGAACTTCATCAGCCTGACGGAAAGCTTCTGTCATTGAAGTGCCTTTGCCAACAACCTGTAAAAGCTTATCGTTAGGGATAACGATTAAGCTGTCAACTTCGTCTTTAAGTTCAGCAATACCGCGGTCAGCATTGTTTGAACGTGCCCTACCTTCAAAAAGGA